>CAMHNQ010000028.1 GCA_946186495.1 uncultured Bacteroidales bacterium | reverse complement strand
AATCTGTTCAACGAAATGAATATTTCCAATCAAGTTGTTTTCACGTTTCGGGACAGTTGCGTGTTTTTAACAATTAACGGTCAAGAGAAACTTTTCTTTGGGGATTCAAGAGTCGGAAATTGGAACACAACGGGAAATGAGTCAGAGCGGTTTACCATTAAGTGGGACACGTTATTTTGCTCTGACTATGGAGAAATTCTTTATAAATTTGAGTTTTCCCCCTATTATTCAACGGAGAATCCTTTAATACTGGATGATGGAACCGTTGTTGTTTACAACTATTGTGACATGGTATCCTATTATTGGACCTATTCTGCTGGTGTTGTGGCCATGGAAGGGGATGATTTGCTATTCGTAAGGAAAGACCAAAATTTCGTCAAGAGTTGTCTGAAAAACATCAAAAGGTGTTCCGGACAATAGTGCTCGTGACCTAATAATGATTACCACAAATTTTGTACTTTCGCCCCGTAAAAAATCACCTATGCCCCACCACCGCCCATACCGCCCGCAGCCCCCGCGGATTCCCGCAGACATCATACGCGAAGACACGTGTACGCGGAGATGCATGAATCCCCTCACGGGGATTTGGCCCGCGTGCGCAACCGTTCCGGGCTACAGATATGCATCCCCTAACGGGGAAGGGTATCCCGCCGCCATTCTACATTCTACATTCTTCATTCTACATTTGTCTTACACGTTCTCCGCAAAAGAACGCGACTCCGAAACCGGCCTGTCCTACTTCGGCTCACGCTATTACAGCAGCGACTTGAGTGTGTGGCTGAGCGTGGACCCGATGAGCGACAAGTATCCTTCGCTTTCGCCTTATGTTTATTGCGCGGACAACCCGGTGAGGTTAGTGGATCCGGACGGGGTGGAGAACATGTATGCTTTCCATTATGCACAACGTTATCTTCTAAACAAAGTTGGATCAGTAAAAGATATTGAAAGAGATTCTTGGTATGGATATAATCAAGGACAACATAGCACCTTGACTAAACAGATCCCGACTAAAGAATCCTGCTACGGTGTGATTTGGCACGCATATATGAATTCGGGGGATAAGATAACATCCTATCTTCAGACTGGTTTCTCTGGTAAAAATAATTCTTTCGAAGGCAGAACTAAGTCCGAGACCTGGTTCAAACAAGGCAATGACACTCCTGCAAATGAAGACGGATTGAGTAGGTCTTTTGAAACAGATATTATGAAAGGAGAAATAGGGGATATCGTTTTCATGAATGGGCATGCAGCCATGTTAGCTGGTATTCCTGAACAAATTGAAGAAGATGGCAATACCTATGTAAAGTTGAAAGTCTTTACATCCACATCTAACAGTGGTTTTATTGAACAAGACATCGTTTTTGATGCTAACAATAAAAACCGAACTGGAGGATGGTCAGGTTTTGAAGGATATGGCCAGCTTCATCAAACACAAGGGAAAGGAAATCCTGATTTAGAATGACACTATGAAAAAAATTAATTTGTTATTGTTCTTTCTTATAGCTTATTTGAATATTGTGTCAGGACAAACACATATAGCTGTATATGAAGATGAACGTTATATGAAATGTACGTTTAAGGGGGGTTATAATCATTGTATAGTCAAACACGAATTAGAAGATGGAAAATGGATGTTCTTTTATCCAGGAACAAACAATCTCGCAGTTGTTGCTCACATAAAGAAAAAAGCCTGGAACGGATATTATTACACATATAGGGAAAACGGATCGTTATCTTCTATTTCAAGGTATCAAAACGATAGAAGTGAAGGAGAATATCGGTCTTATTGGCCGAATGGTCAGATGCACTTCAAAATGTATGAGCCATGTGGAGAACTACTGGTCCTAGACTCGTTGGGGAAAATCATTCGACAAGAAAAGCCCCCGATAGACACTCCATTCAGAAAACCTTTCGTCCCTTTGAATCTCGAAGATATTCTGAAATCCTTTGATACCCAGGATTCGTCAATGGTTTTATACAGTAAGGATTCCATACATAAACTTACTCAATATTCTATTCAAAACATTTCGATTTATGAGATACAAAACAATGAAAGTGCGAAAAACTTTAACAAATGTTCTCAAAGGGCTGTTCCTTTGATTGGATTTAGCAGAGAAAACTTGTTGAACAATTTGGGGACAGATTTTTATATTATGACAGAGTCATTTATAGACTATTCTATAGATGCGAATGGATCTGCAATATTGGACATTAACTGTAAACCAAATTATTTTTTGCGATGTTGTTTAGAGAATGATATTGTTGACAAGTTTTATATTATCAACAAAAACAAAGATTTATCTTTTCGTGCGATTAGTTTGTTGTTAAGCAATATTTCAAAAAACAATTACTGATATAGACAAAAAATCTAACCTGCCAATGATCCGCCGTAGCACATACTGCCAGAGACCGATGAATCCCCATCCGGGGATTTCGCCCGCACCCATCCTAGGCTATTGCTCCGCATCTCCCGCCGTGGAAAGGCAGCCCGTTCCGACCAAAGCTCTGTCCAACCGGGGTTCCGTTTCGTCACCCCCAGCCATACCGCCGCGCACCCCCAACCGTCCGTGGCCACAGCCGACCAACTCTGTGCGGCGGAACCTCGAACGGCCACTCCAGCATTGCCGGATGAATCCCCTCGCGGGGATTTGGACCACGCATCGGACCACCTACGGCTACAGAGAGGCATCCCCTTACGGGGATAGCCTGCAGTTCCGGATCTCCGCCACGCATCCCGTTCACCCCCAACCAATTATGCATTATGAATCATGCATTATGCATTGTTACACCTTCTCCGCCAAGGAAAAGGATACCGAAACGGGCTACTCCTACTTCGGCTCACGCTATTACAGCAGCGACCTGAGTGTGTGGTTGAGCGTGGACCCGATGAGTGACAAATATCCATCGCTGAGTCCGTATGTTTATTGCGCGGATAATCCGGTGAAGTTGGTGGATCCGGATGGGGAGGAGATAATAATTGAATGGGGAGGAATGAAGTTCTATTATTCGGGTGGTAAATTATATAGTGATAGAGAATTCAAAAACGAATATGTAGCAGAAGAAGGTAGTTTTTTCCATAAAGCCCAAACAAAAGGCACAGGTAGTTCGGTGCTTCATGGGAAAACTCCTTTTTTGCCACCTGGTATTTCACCTCTTTTCTAACTACCAAGTCATGTACAAACATCCAATTTTATTGTTCGCTTCTCTGCTTGCTGTGATTTTGAGCAGCTGTAAATCACAGGATTACGTTACAATCTGCTATAAACCTGGAGGAGACAGAGTGGGCTATTCGATGAATATCCCTTATACAAAGCAAGTATCGTATATTTATGGCGACGCTGAATTCTGTTATTTTTTTAGATACGGGCAAGGTACGCGATCGACTTGCCTATTCATTGAATATGCGGACAATTCTTTTCGTGGGTGGTGGCAGTTTCTAATAAACCAGATGCTGGAAAAATACGGAGAACAAGCATACGAAATGGTTAACACAGACACTGCTCAATATGTTGCAAGTTATTTAGTCGCAGATTCAATGGGCGTTTCTTTCCCTGTCTACCAATCACTAAGAAAACACCGCATTTTCAATGAAAAGGGGCAATGGAAAGGTAATACGAAATTCAGGCTTCTTGATACGCTCTCAACAGTAAAAACAGACACCATTGTGTATGAAGGGATAAGCGATGGACTTGCATGGAAATGGTTTCATGTGTCATACGGGGTAACTGTTGGATATGTAAATGTTCCTTTGGATGAAAAAAGCCATTTCGACGATTGTATATCATCCATACATGTTTTACAACCGGATTTGATTGGTGGCGATAACTTTTGGAAAACTTATTTGGCAACTGTGAAAAGAAAAAGTGAATTGCCCGAAATGAAACTTGAACAAATTCTTTTGGAGAATCAATAATTGTACTTTGCACGATAGAGAATCATCAATGACCCATCCCCGACCATATCGCCCATTCTCCACGTGCCCGCACACCTACGGCGTGCGTCCTCGGCCATGCTCTGTCATTGCCACCGACCCCTGCAGACCCACGGCCTGCGCGGGAGAGCCCCCGTGCTGCACCGTCGCCAATGTACATTGTTCATTGTACATTGTACATTGCCCCCGGACTTACACCTTCTCCGCCAAAGAAAAGGACCCCGAAACCGGACTATCCTACTTCGGCTCAAGATATTACTCCTCCGACCTGGGCTTCTGGCTGAGCATGGACCCGATGAGTGACAAATATCCTTCGCTGAGTCCGTACGTGTATTGTGCGAACAACCCGGTGAAGTTGGTGGATCCGGATGGGGAGGCGTGGAAGACACCTGAAGATATAGATTTGGCAAATACACTGATTTGTCATGCTCAATCAGTGCAAAGCAATTATGTCCCTTCCTCTTTTGAATATCAATTACTTCAGAAAGGAATCAATGGATTAATTAATATGGGAGCTGATGAAAATACTAGCTATACTTTTAACAAATCACAGACATATGACGGGAGTGTGTCGTTGTTGGACAACGGAACCATAAGCATTAATTATGTTGAGATAGAAGACGAACCCGATTCAAAAATAGGTTCGGCATGGCATGAAGCCTTTCATTTGATGCGTCGAAACACGTACAGATCCTATAGTGAGGATGAATTGAGAAATGCTTCGACAACTTATTGGGGATTTAAAAATGGACTGTTGGGAAACAACAACAACATAAACGAGGAATATTTGACGTACACCTCTCAACTCATTTTCTCTCCTAAAAGCATGCCCACAAATGAAGGGGCCAAAGTGGTTTACGATGCTTCTATACGAAATTATATAATAAAACATTATGGATGTCCTTCAGATTACGTATTTCAATTTCCTGCACCATGAACAGTAAATTTCATTTGCTTCTTTCTGTTGTCCTTTTCACAACAACGGCCTTTATCACTTCAGCTCAAACAGACAGTACCGTCTACATCAGTGTGGGGTCTAGATATGTTTTTTTCTCAGATTCGACGTATAAATTGATTTGTCAGCCTTGCGACATCTGCCCTCCTTATGCAGATCAAAACAACATAATAAGCTACGGCCGCTATGTGCCTTATGGAGATAATGCGTTAGTGTTGACTTCGGATCCTGTGTTGAACACATCCGACATGGTAATGGATGTTGAGGAATCCATGGCAGAAAGAGACTGCACTTTGATAGCGGTTGATATTCCTGCAGCGAAGGACAGTTCTGACATATTGGCCCCGCATTACTTCTATGCCATCGAAGTTTTATTCTTCAAGTATGCCGTACCCCCAAGAAAGGACACAGCACAAAAAGCATGTGGTATGTATCGTCGAGAGTACTACCAGAACACTCCGGTGTTTTATGTCACCCACGATTCGCTTTCCCTGCCAGTTTCCATAATCGTTAAAATTTATCCCAAAGAGCGGTCTGAAGTCTCTTTTGCCCAAGGCAAATATGTCATTAAGGGCGTTGCCAACAATACCTTTGTCTTCCACATCCCTCAGTTTGTCACCGGATTCTTGAATTACAAACGAATGCAGAATTTTGTGCTTGAAAAGTGCGCTGACGGTTTTCTCGGCGATGGAGTACGAGCATATGTTCGAGAGGACATCTATAATCAAATGAACTATTCGCCTTGGAACTTCCCCGGCTGTCCTGACTGGCGTTACCACGTGCCTTGGATGAATTTATTCGAGACATCCAAGTGAATCATGCCATCGCCATCCTTGAAAATAATCTAACCGTGGATCAACCTAAAAATCGTATCTTCGCTCCGTCAAAAAACCGCCGATGAACCGCCACCGAACATGTCGCCCGCCGCTCTTGCAGATTCCCGCAGACCCTCTCCGCGGAACCCCGTTTGATACGCGCGATCCGCGGAGATGCGTCCAGCCCCTTATGGGGCTTCGGGAAATCCGCGCCGCATCCGGTTCCTACCGGGCTTTATCCCCTTACGGGGATAGCCTGCAGTTCCGGAACTCCGCCACGCATCCCGTTCACCCCCAACCAATTATGCATTATGAATCATGCATTATGCATTGTTACACCTTCTCCGCCAAAGAACGCGACCCCGAAACGGGCCTAAGCTACTTTGGCTCACGCTACTACAATTCAGACTTAAGCATCTGGAGGAGAACAACCTGATCTTGCATGAGGGCACCAAGATAGACGGGAGCTTCGTGGAGGCGCCGCGCCAGCACAACACACGCGAAGAGAACAAACTAATCAAGGAAGACAGGGACGGCGAGTTGTGGAATCCCGAAGAGGGTGACAACGGGGAGGAGAAGAAGCGCAAGGCCAACAAGAAAAGGCAAAAAGACACGGATGCCCGATGGGTGAAGAAGGGCGGCCTACAACACCCTGACAAACCTGGTCTACAACCTGTGCCGGTACGAGCAAGTAATGCGTCTTGGAATGAATTGATTAACTAACTAAAATCAAATAGTTGAATCAACTAAAGCAAAAAAAATATCAACAAGCTGCAACCTTTTGGATTTTTTGCATCCTATAAATAGATAAAAGAATTAATTTTGCAGCGTTGTTTGCTTATCTTGATGTTTAACGGACTTCGCACCAAGGCCGGCGGCAGCGCGAAGAAGTAAAAAATAGAAGTCCCCTTAAAATAAAAACAGATATGACGGCCATGTTACGAGACAAAGTTTTCAAACGAATGAACACCACGAATCTTAACAGTCCTTTTGTAAAATACAGCTGTGAGATTGTCAAATATCAACCTCAATCATTTTTACAGCCGTTTGCCCGTAGAGGCCATCCGTGAAATCGCCCGAAATCACGGGTTGTATTGCAACCCTCGATAATCAGTTTGAGAACACTATCTTGCTGTTCAAAATATTTTAGTATTTTTGCGGATTAAAAAAGATGAAGATAATGGCAACATTAACAATATCCTATGATGGGCGCAGTAAGGTGGCGCAGAGTGTTGTGGCGTTGATACGTTCGTTAGGGAACGTGTTCCACATCTTGCAGTCTCAAGAAGAGACGAAAGATCGCGAGTGGACAGCCGAAGAGGAACGACAAGCTTTCATATGTACATCAAGAAATAATATGGCTCGCTGGTTGAACGAAAACGAAATCTAACATCCTATGAAATACGAACAGCGTGATGTCGTTGAGGTCAATTTTATGTTCCCAGATGGTTCTCTCAAGCCCCATCCAGCGTTAATTATTTCAAATAATGAACTACAGAAGAACGAGGGCTACATCTATTTGTGCATGATTTCGTCGAAAGATTATAATCCGCAATATAGTTTCACCCTTTCCGACGAAAGGGCTACGAGACCCACCCGCTCGTGCCGAAGGACATCGTAGTGAGAGGATTCATCATAGATCCGGAGACGGTATTACAAAATTGAAGTGTCTTGATTTCATCGGGAAAATTGTATTTTTACACTTTTAATAATTCTGTTTTTATGAGCAACCCCCTTTTCAACATCCAGTACGGCCTGTTCGTCATCACCACCTGTGACGGCGGCCGCGACAACGGCTGTATCAGCAACACCATCGCGCAGGTGGCCATGCAGCCTGACCGCATCTCCGTGGCCCTCAACAAGGGCAACCTGACCACCGAACTCATCCAGCATTCGCGCCGGTTCACCGCCTCCATCATCAGCGAGGCCGCCGATTTCGAGCTGTTCAAGCACTTCGGCTTCCAGAGCGGTCGCGAAGTCGATAAGTTCGCCGACTTCAAGGACTGCCGCCGTGTCGCCAACGGCACGATGGCCGTCACCCGAGGCACTAATGCTTACATTTCCGTCGAGGTGGAGCAGATTGTCGATCTCGGCTCTCACGTCCTCTTCATCGGACCCGTCTCCGAGTCGGAAGTGCTCAGCGAAGCGCCTTCCGCCACGTATAGCTACTATATCGAGCACATCAAGCCGAAGCCGCAACCTGTGGGGCAGACCGCCGAGGGCAAGACCGTCTGGCGTTGCGTTATCTGCGGCTACGAGTATGTAGGCGAGGAACTTCCGGAGGACTTCATCTGTCCCATCTGCAAACATCCCGCCTCGGATTTCGAGAAGGTTGTTGTGGAAGCCAATGCGCCCGCGAGTGCAAGCAAGTATGCCGGCACGCGCACGGAGAAGAACTTGGAGGCCGCTTTCGCCGGCGAGAGCATGGCCCGCAACAAATACACTTACTACGCCTCCGTGGCCCAGCGGAACGGCTACGAGCAGATCGCCGCCCTCTTCCTGAAGACCGCCGACAACGAGCGCGAGCACGCCAAGCTCTGGTTCAACCATCTGGGTGGCGTAGGCACGACCGCCGAGAACCTTCTGCACGCCGCAGAAGGCGAGAACTACGAGTGGACGGACATGTACGACAAGTTCGCCCGCGAGGCTGACGAGGAGGGATTCCACGAGCTGGCCGAGCAGTTCCGGGCCGTCGCGGCCATCGAGAAGCACCACGAGGAGCGCTACCGTGCCCTGTTGCACAACGTGGAGGCCGCAGAGGTCTTCCGCAAGAGCGGTGTCAGCATCTGGGAGTGCCGCAACTGCGGTCACATCGTCATCGGCACCGAAGCCCCCAAGGTCTGCCCCGTCTGCTTCTATTCCCAGGGCTGGTTCGAGATCAACGCGGAAAACTACTAGCCACAAGATCATACCAGAAAAGAGAGCTGGCCGGACAAGCAGACGGATGGTTATTTGCTGCGGCTATGCTTCTGACTTGGGTGTCGTTTGGTTTTTGGTTAGCAGTACTTATCCGCCGGTGGCATTGGTGCCTCAAAATGGTCTCTTGGGTTGGTTACTGTTTTGCCACAGCAGGCTGGATATTCCTTTTTTATGCTGTCGGCTATGCCTATACAGGTGTACTTCCCGACTGGTATGTCAAAGCTCAAAACAACAAACAGTATGTCATTCGAGGCCACTTTGACTGTTCGTTCTATACGATGTCTCTCTACCACAGGGATGGGCTTTTGGAACGTCCTATCTGCTTTCTTGACAACTATTACGATGTGGAGAAACTAACCTTATTCGTGTATGAAGAGCAGGATTCTGTCGTGGTAAAATACAAAGACCTTTCGGATCGGAAAAAACGAACGGACATCTACCATTTCGACGGCACACTATACGAACGGTAGTCGGCCAGCGCGATGTTGGGGAAATGGAGGGAGGCGCACTCTTGGAAGTACTTGCGGGCAAGCAAGCCGTTAAGTGTGCGGGGGGACTCGCGCTCTCTCGACGGAAAAACGCGCTTCCGGAGGCCGCACAACCGTCCTGCCGGCTCCGCGCTACGGCGTTTTGCGACGCTTGGAAGCATCGGCTCCTAAGCTCCCTCCCGCCGGAGGCCGAATGGGGAATTAGCGAAAATCAGGCAGCAGAGGGAAGTCTATTGAAAAAATTGTATTTTTGCCACGGATATGCCGATGCATATTCACTTCAGATTCCGGCCCTGCAAACCATTTTGTCGCAGTCCGGACTGCGGATTCACCGTAAACAGTAAACAGTAAACCGAATGAACAATACCGAACTCAAAACCGAAATCGCTCGCATGAAACGCGAGAAAAACGCCATCATCCTGGCGCACTACTACACCCTGCCCGAAGTGCAGGAGGTGGCCGACTTCGTGGGCGACAGCCTCGGGCTGGCCCGCAAGGCCGCCGAAACCAAGGCCGACATCATCCTCTTCGCCGGCGTGCACTTCATGGCCGAGACGGCCAAGATCCTGAACCCGACACGCAAGGTGCTCGTGCCCGACATGAGCGCGGGATGCTCCCTGGCCAACAGCTGCAAGGCCGAGAAACTCGCCGAATTCAAAGCGAAACACCCCGACCACAAGGTGCTGGCCTACGTCAACTGCACGGCCGCGGTGAAAGCCCAGTGCGACCTGATCGTCACCTCCGGCAACGCCCTCAAGCTCGTCAACCAGCTGCCCAAGGACGAAAAAATCATCTTCGTGCCCGACGGCAACCTCGGCGACTACATCAACCGGATGACGGGCCGCGAGATGCTGCTGTGGGACGGAGCCTGCTGCGTGCACGACCACTACGAGGTGGAGGACCTGGAGAAGGCCAAGGCCGAGCACCCCAACGCGATTGTGGTGGCGCACCCCGAGTGCCGCCGCGAACTGCTGGAGAAGGTCGATTTCATCGGCTCCACCGCTGCCATGCTCAACTTCATCGGCGAGAGCGACGCCAA
The DNA here is from genome assembly GCA_946186495.1 of uncultured Bacteroidales bacterium. GTDB lineage: Bacteria > Bacteroidota > Bacteroidia > Bacteroidales > WCHB1-69 > F23-D06. The sequence continues at coordinate 26,978 of CAMHNQ010000028.1, read as the reverse complement.
GGAGTTCATCGTCGTCACCGAGAGCGGCATCATCTACGAGATGCAGAAGCGCAACCCCGACAAGAAGCTCTACACGCTCTACAACGGCGCGGTCAAGCACGACTGCGTGAACATGAAGAAGAACAACCTCCTGAACATCTACGCCGCCCTGCTCGAAGAGCAGCCGGAACTCATTATGGACGAGGAGCTGCGGAAGAAAGCGTTGGTGCCGATACAGAGGATGCTGGAACTCAGTTAGTAGTTAGTAGTTAGTAGTTAGCAATCACAGCGGCTAACGAAAATCTTCCGGTCGAAGGGCCATTCCCCTTCTATTTTAGAAGGGGTGGCCGAAGGCCAGGGTAGTAATATAAAACATCTTCCTTGAGCAGCCTCGAAGAGGCAAGATTTCAGTAACCCCACATAAGGCATCGGCCGCAGTGTGGGGCATAGCGGCACCTCGCGAGGCAAGCGTGTCGGAGACACGCAACTATATTTTCAGAAAAGGATTTTTCAAACCCATACTTTAAAATATTTTGGATAATTTAAAGTTATGGCTTATAGTATCACGATTATTTAAATTTTAAAATATTGAAAATGAACATATTTCATTCTTATATGCAATACAATCAGTAAAAAAATCAATATTGAAATCATTTCTGTGATGGAATTTTTTGCAGACCTTTGGTCTGGAAAGATTAATTGATTATCTTTGCCGCATCAAAAATCATACAGAGATGAAAAAGGCTGCATTCTTTTTGTTGATAATATACACTTTACTGTCCGGCGCACTGCGGGCACAGAACCAAACTGACTTGAGTGAGATTCTGAACCAAATCAGCGCCGACAGCGTATATGCGACGGTGCAGGATCTGCAGAACTTCGGCAGCCGTTTGGCGGTACAAAATGAAAACAATCCTGACGGCAATCGGGATGTTGCTGATTATATTATCCAACGTTTGGAGAGATATGGTGTCACAACGGAACTTGACTCGTTTGCTGTGGGTAATACCGTAGCATACGGATTATGGATTGACCAATGGTTCTACAATGTCAAAGGCGTTTTGCCTGCAGACAATCCCATTGATGACTCAATCGTACTTGTGGGTGCCCACATGGATGCCATCGCATTTAACAGCAACAATTATTATGTAACCGCTCAAGTACCTGGGGCTGATGATAATGCTTCCGGTGTGGCCGTGATGCTTGAATTGGCACGCATCTGTCACGCAAACAAAATCCAATTCAGCCGCAACATCCATTTCATGGCTTATGATGCGGAAGAATTCGGTCTATGGGGAAGCGAAGCTGACGCTTATAAACGCAGCAAGGCGGGCGACAAAATCGCTCTGATGATGAACAACGACATGGTGAGCAACCCGCCCGATGGCGATTGGCGACTTCTGCTTCGCTGGTACGACAATGCCGTGGATGTGTTAATGCGCGCCTCTTCCATTTGCGAACAATACACTGACCTACTTCCCGTTACCTTACCCGACTCCGAAAATATGCTGAGAGCAACAAGAATCGACAGCTACTCTTACTACGAGTATGGTTTTCGTGCAACTTACGCCAGTGAATATACCTATCCTTCTACATATCACACGGCCTACGATGTAACCGACTCCTGTAATTACGCCTATCTCGCCGAAGTTGCCCTGTACAATATGGCGATGCTTGCCACCTACGCAGGTTCCGTCTCCTGGATTATTCCAGAGGAACCTCCCACCGTCACCACAACACACGTCTATCCGAATCCTACTTGCGGGAAGGTCACGGTACAGTTCCTGTTGGAGCAGAACTCACCCGTCGGCATTTCCGTGCTCGACTTGAGTGGCCGCACGTTGCTACACTATGACAACGGAATCCAGTCTGCCGGCATCTACCATTCGGAGTTGGATCTTTCAGTCTTGTCCGCTGGTTTGTACCTCTGCCAGATTCGCACGGACAAGGGTGTCGAGACACTGAAGGTGCTGCGACGGTAATTAGACTTGAAATTTAAGATTTAAGACTTAAGACGTGAGACGTAAGACTTTTGGGGAATCTGGAAAGGTTCCCTTTTTTCTTATTATTAAAAAAACCATTTATTTCCAAGGATGGCCTTTCGGCCAATCTTTCGCGTCCCTACCCCGCCCTTCGGGCACCCCTTCCTTTGGAAGGGGAATTGGAGGCGACCGCTATTGTTCTCGCATATCGGACGCAATGGCTGACCGCTGCCAATCTATTGCCTATTGCCTTTTCCCTATTCCCTAAAAAATCGTATCTTTGCGGCCTCAAAATTCCAACCGAAAGATGAAGAAAAACGTGTTCCTGACTGGCGCGACCGGCACGATGGGATGGGAAGGGCTCAAAGAGCTGCTTCGCTATCCCGACCGATATGACGTGACGATTCTGGCGCGCAAAAGTCCGAAGAACGAAAGGAAGCTGGCCCCTGTTGCGGACAGGATCCGCATCGTGTGGGGCGACCTGATGAACTACGACGACGTGCTGCGGGGCGTCACAGGCGCGGACATCGTGCTGCACGTGGGCGGCATGGTCTCCCCGAAGGCCGACTACTACCCCGATAAGACCCTGAAGGTCAACGTGACCGCCGCCGAGAACGTGGTCAGGGCCATCCTCGCGCAGCCCAACGCAGACGACCTCAAAGCCGTATATATCGGGTCGGTGGCGCAGACCTCCGACCGGCAGGCCCCGCTCCACTGGGGGCGTACCGGCGACCCCGTGTGCGCCAGCGAGTTCGACTGCTATGGCGTGAGCAAGATCATCGCCGAGCGTGTCTTCGCCGACTCCGGAATCAGGCACTGGGTCAGTCTGCGGCAATCGGGCATCCTCTACCCCGGCATCCTCAAGAACTTCGACCCCATCATGTTCCATGTGCCCATCAGGGGATGTTTGGAATGGGCCACCGTGGAGGACTCCGGCCGCCTGCTCGAACGCGTCTGCCGCGACGAGGTGCCCGCCGAGTTCTGGAACCGCTTCTACAACATCAGCAGCGGCCCCGAGTACAGGATGACCAACTACGACTTCGAACGCCGCATTCTCAAGGCGGTGCACTGCCCGGCCCCGGAAAAGGTATTCAACACCAAATGGTTCGCCCTCAAGAATTTCCACGGCCACTACTATTTAGATGCAGATGTGCTTGAGGAGTTCCTGCACTTCCGTGCGAACATTCCGCTGGACGACTATTTCCGGCAGTTGAGCGACACGCTGCCCGGTTTCTTCAAGCTGGCCAAGATCGTGCCGCCTTTCCTCATCAAGCTGGCGCTACGCATGCTGGCCAACAAGAAGACCTACGGCACGCAATACTGGATCAAGCACAACGATGAGAAACACATCCGCGCCTACTACGGCAGCATGGAGAAATACCGCGCCATCCAAGACTGGAAAGACCTGGACCTTTCAGCACTCTCCGGGCGCGAGCACGCCGTGCACATCAATCACGGCTACGACGAATCCATCCCTTTGGATAGACTGAGTGTCTGCGACTTGCAGGATGCCGCTGCGTTTCGTGGCGGCAAACTGATTTCCAACAGATACGATGGCGACCCAGCCAAGAAACTGACCTGGCAGTGCCACGACGGCCACACGTTCGAGGCCTCCCCGAAGCTGGTTCTCGAAGGCGGCCAGTGGTGTCCAGAGTGTCTCCCACCGGAGTGGAACTATGCGGAACAGGCGAAACACAACCCTTTTCTGGCACAGGTACACCAGGATTAGACGGGCTATTCTGCGTCCCTTCGGCATAATTATTACATAAAAATTGTATAATCAAAGCGAAACCCGGCAGGCAGAGATTCGCTTTTCTTCACATAGAAAACTGATAATCAATATCATGCACTATCGAAATAAAAAATAGCGGGAAAGCGTGAACAAAGCAAAAAAATACTACCTTTGCACGCTAAATTCGGATATTAGTTTTGAATAATAATAATGTATAACTAAAATAAAAAATCTATGGCAGCAATTGGCGCAATTCGTAAGCACGGTGTGCTTTTATTGGTAATCATCGGTTTAGCCCTATTGGCTTTCATCCTGGGCGACCTGTCCAACGTGACCCGCACGTTCTCAAACAAATACGTGATGGCTAAAATCGATGGCAAAAAGATGGATCAGACCTACAGCCAGGAATATGAGGAGAACACTGCCCTCATGAGACTTCTGCAGGGCAAGTCCTCATTCGACGACAACGAGATGTACCAAATCCATGAGATGACCTGGCAGCAGTTGCTCCAGAGCAAGGTCATGGACAAGGAGTTGGAGAAGCTGGGAATGGCCTACACCCCGCAGATGATAGAGGACTACAAGGAGAACATGATCGCCTCCCTCAGCTCGCAGCAACCCAACCAGTTCATCGCGCAGTTCGCGAATGCGCTGGCAGGCCTCTACGGCCCGGAGAACGCCATGAGAATCATCTCAGACATCGAAACTCTCTCCAACAACGAGCAGACCAAAGACCTCTACAACGCATACAAGGCCTTGGTGCGCATCGCCATCAATGCGGAGAAGTCCCAACAATATCTGGCATTGGCCCAGAACACCGTCTATTTCTCAGACCCGATGGCCAAACAGTTAGCCAAGGACAACAGCATGGCCATGGTCTCCCTGATGACGGTCAACCCGGAACTCTCCGCCTTCCAGAACCTCAAGGCTGATGTGGACGAGAAAGCGATGAAAGACTTCTACACCTCCCACAAGGACGACATGTTCGACGTGAAGACCCCGAGCCGTGACATCAACGTCGCAATCTTCCCCATCAACCCCACCCCCGCAGACCTTAAGAACATCGAGGACAGTGTGCGCAAGGACTACGCCGCCTTCACCCAGGCCACATCCATCGCCGAATACAACACCGGAAGAGGCAACGGCATTCTGGACAGCACCTATTTCAAGGAGAGCGACATCAACCTGCCCGAATTAGACAGCCTGATCTTCAAGTCTGCCGTGGGCAGCTTCATCGAGCCGTTCACCTACGAGAACGTGAAATGGTACTTCGGCAAGGTCTTCGGCGCCGCCAACCGCCCTGACTCCGTGCTGGTGGCCTCCATCGAACTCCCGTTCAAGACCGCGCAGTACAAGGAAGCCCCTTACTCCAAGAAGGAGGCACGACTGCTGGCCGACAGCCTACGCCAAGTCATCAACGCCGGCACCTCCATCTTCGCCCTGCAGCCCAACTACCTCTACGGCCGTGAACAAGGCGACACCACCTTCTGGATGCCCGAACGCGGCACCATGCCCGAGATATACAACAACCTGCTGAACACCCCTAACGGCGGCATCTACGTCTACAAAGCCACCAACGGCTACATCCTCTTCCAAGTGCTTGACCGCACCCAACTCATCGAAAAACGCCAGTTTGTCCTCTATGAATATGACATCACCGCCTCCGACGCCACCGTCAACGCCCTGCGCTCACAAGCCAACCAGTTCGCCGCCGGCGTAACCAACAACGAGGAATTCCTCGCCAGCGCCGCCAAACAGGGCGTACAGGTCGTCAACGGCCAAAACATCACCGGCATGATGTCCAACATCGGCCAACTGCCCAACTGCCACGAAATCGTCAGCTGGTCCTTCAGCGACGATGTGAAGAAAGACGCCATCTCTGACGTTTTCAACATCAACAGAATGTTCTTTGCCGTCGCTACCGTGGCAAAAGTCCGCGAAACAGGCGTACAGAAGTACAACAACGTGAAGGACGAAATCAAGACCATCCTTGAACGCAAAGCGAAACTGGATCTCGTGGCCGAACAACTCAACAAGGACCTCGCTTCCGGCGACATGAACGCGCTGGCCCAGAAGTATGCCGTCGCCGTCAACGACAGCGTGATGCTGAGCTTCGCAGGCGACTACTACATGAACCGCGGCGTCGACAGCAAGGCCATCGGCCAAATCTTCAGCCTGCCGAAAAACAAGCCTACTGCAGTGGCCGGCAACAACATCGACTATGTGGTGAACGTCATCGAGACCCGCGACGGCCAGGCTTCCGCAAACCTCATGATGGAGAAAAACTACCTCCAGAACGCCGTCATCGGCCGCGAACGCAACGAGAACACTTTGATGTCCTATTTGATCGGTCAAACCAAAGTCCTCGACAACCGCGTGCGATTCTATCAGAAATAACCCTTTAGCTTATCGGACATATAAAATAGAGGTTCCCGTCGAACCTCTATTTTTTTATGCAGAGGATGGAAAAATAATATCTTTGCCTAAAAATCTGAAGTATGACTTATGTTTACCTTTTCACCATCCCACTGGCAGTGATGCTGGCCGCAAAACGCTGGCCCGTGATTGAGAAAATATCCCCGATGGTCATCCTCTACGTCATTGGGCTGGCGGTCGGAAATGCGGGAATCGTAGGCGACAGGGCGCGGGAAGCCTGCACCGACGTCTCCAACGTGGCCGTCCTCCTCTCAATCCCGCTACTCCTAATGGGATGCGACTTCCGCCAATGGTCCGCGAAATCCACACTCAAAGCGTTCTTTTGCGGTGTGTTCAGCATCCTGGCCGTCACCGTCGGAGGCTACTTCCTGTTCAGGGGGCAAGCGTTGGAGGCCGGACTTTCTTACACGGACTTCGCCCGGGTGAGCGCCGCCATGACCGGCATCTACACCGGCGGAATCCCCAACTTCGCACCCGTCGCCAAGGCTGTGGAACTGCCGCAACCCCTCTTCCTGCTGATCTCCGGATACGACCTCGTCGTCACCAGCCTCTACCTCCTGTTCATCGTCTTTCTCGGCAAATGGATCGTGCGACGGGTATTCCCGAAACCCCAAGAACCCACCCCGGAGCAGGCAGGCGGAAACGACACCGTCCCTGAACCGGCACATCCCGAAAAACCGCTCCGGCAACGCATCGCCAACCGCGCCGCCGGCATTGCGACGGCCCTGGTCATAGTGGCCGGTGCCTACGGACTTTCCCTGGCCATACCCCTAAAGAACGAAACGGCAGTCGTCATCATCCTCATCACCTCTTTCGCCATCTTGCTCTCGCTCTGGAAACCGACAAGAAAGTTAGAAGGGACTTTCGACACCGGACTCTACTTCGTCTATGTCTTCTGCCTCGCAGTGGCCACTATGGTGAACGTACATGACCTGGCGTTCACAAAACATCTCTTCATCCTCTACTACATCGCCTTCGCCGTGTTCGGTTCCCTGCTGCTGCAACTCCTACTGGCGAAACTCTTCAAACTCGACGGCGACCTCACCCTCACCGCTTCTATATCCCTCATCAACTCGCCTCCGTTCGTGCCTATGGTGGCGGCGGTTTTGCACAACAAAGAGGTAATTCTTCCCGGAATCGCCATCGGATTGTTCGGCTATGCCGTCGGAAACTACTTGGGAATCGGCCTTTTTATGCTATTATCTTCAATATAACAGCCTAATTTATAACATAATAGAAAAAAATAATTTGCTTCAGGATTTTTTTTTGAGAAGAATGGCGCACCATATCAAAAAAAGTGTATCTTTGCAGCCGAAACCAAACAGACGATCTGTTAGCTCAGTTGGTTTAGAGCGCTTGCTTGACAGGCAAGAGGTCACTGGTTCAAATCCAGTACAGATCACTCCCTCAGAAAAGAAAAGCCCGGACATGTTCGGGCTTTTTTCTTTTGCATAAGTCTTAGAAACGATTGGGAGCAGAACAGGACCGTTGCCGTCTCGCTAAAACTGAACGCTATGGCTGCACACCTATATTGAGAGCCGCGACGGCAACGAAAAAGCCAAGTTCGAGCGGTTGGCGAACTGTCATCTTTTGATATTTCGCGCATTCAGCGCCTTTCTGTAGCGGGCGGCGTTCTGCGCGTGCACGGCCGCGCTGGCCGTGAAATTGTGGTATCCCGAAAAATCCTCTTTGGCACACATGTACAGGTAGTCGTGGTGCCGATAGTGCAGTACGGAATCCATTGTGGAAGCCTCGGGAATACGAATCGGGCCGGGAGGCAAACCCTTGTATCTGTAGGTGTTGTAGGGCGAGTCCACCAGTAAGTCGGCATTCAGGATACGCTTGCGGCCAAAGTCCCCTAACGCGAACTTCACGGTCGGATCAGACTGCAGCAACATGCCCTTGTGCAGCCGGTTGATGTAAAGGCCGGCGATTATCGCCTTTTCCGAAGGGCGCATGTTCTCCTCCTCCACGATGGAAGCGAGGGTGGCGACTTGCACGCTTGAGAGTCCGATGCCTTGCGCCAATGACTGGCGCTCGTCATTCCAGAACTTACGGTAATTGTCATGCATACGGTCGAGAAACTCCCCGGCCGTGACATCATAGAAGACCTCGTAAGTGTTCGGAATAAAGAGACAGACTGCCGTCGTGTCGGTAAGGCCATACTTTTGCATATAAGAGGGGTCGTGCAGCAAAGCCGCAAGTTCTTCCGGCTCGAAAAAGAACTTATGCCCTACCCTTTCGACAAGCTGATCAACCGTGCGCACATTGTTGAAGGTGAACTTCACTGGATAGTGCTGCCCCCGACGAAGAAGCCGCACCAAGTCCAGATTACTGCGGCAATTGGATATATCGTATTTTCCAATTCGTATCCGCTTATAATTCAGTATCTTGGCGGTTCTCCGGAAAGTCTGTTCCGACTTAAGCACCTCATGCTTGGCCAGTGTGTCCATCAGCTGGCCGAAAGTCGAACCCGGCGGAACAATGACGGTCATTCCCGGATTCCTGACATTTTCGGACAGAAAAATCCTGTAGAAGGATGCGCCCGCGACCAATGCTGTCACGCCTAAGAAAGCCACGACAAGCACCACTATGCTTTTCGTCTTCTTCTTCATCGCTTGTTGTCATCACTTGGCTTCATCGCCCATCGTCCCTTTTGTCATTCAATTGTCCACAACTCTTTTCACCACCTTAAGATGATGGGAATACTGCTGTGATTCACGATTGAAGATTCCCGTTTCGTCCAAAAGGTCAACGCGCACACAACCGGAGGCATGTATAATCATGCCAGGTTGGACAACCATCCCGACGTGCACAACTGCGCCGTCTTCATTGTCGAAGAAAGCCAGGTCTCCGAGAGTTGCCTCCTGGATGAAGTCCACCGTACTACCGCAAAGGACCTGTTGGGATGCGTCGCGGGGAAGCGTAATGTCGACCAGGGAATACAAGAGCTGTGTGAAGCCGGAGCAATCGATTCCGAAAGGGGTACGGCCACCCCAGAGGTAAGGGGTTCCCAGAAGGTCGAACGCCGCCTCCTTGAGCCGTTTCATCCGCTGTCCGTAAGTGGGGTGTTCCTTGGGGTTGTTGACGGGAACCCACGTGGTCATGTCCGGAGGAGCGAACTCGAAGCGGACGGGCAGACGGCTGTCTTCACCCATCATCGCCCCCATCGAAAGGAGATTCATTCCCAGATCGGCAGCTTCAACCACCTTTGTGCGCAAGCGCAGGCGGGGAGATTCGAGATAAGCATTCAAATCGCCCTCGGTGATTTCGTAATACTGTTCGACTTGAATCCAACCCTCATAGTGGTCGAAGCACGTCTTGACACGGATCCACTCCTTGCATGCCTCTAACACTACATAGGGTTCGCCAAAAATCAATTGGCTCACCATTTCTGAACGGTGGGACGGTTCCGCCCGAAGCGGAATTAACGTCAGATGACAAATCCCTGCATCCATAATACTCCATCTAATTAAGGTATCATTAAATCATTTGTGTAACAAGTCAGAACGGCAGGTCATCTGCACCGCCTTCATCCGTGAATGTCTCTTGAGGCATTTGGGGCAGGGAGCCTAAGTCTGGCTGAACTTGAGCGTAAGGGGTCTGCTGTGGCTGACCCTGAGCGTAGGGTTGCTGAGGAGCTTGAGCATAAGGTTGAGCTTGTGGCGGGTACGGGGACTGCTGCGGGGCAAACACTTGGGACTGTTGCGGATAACCTTGCGGCGGGTAGACCTGCTGCTGGGGTTGCGGGTAGCCCTGAGGCTGACCGTATGCAGGCTGCTGCGGGGCATACATGGGGGCGCCGGCAACGGCTGCCGGGGTTCCCGCCTCCACTTTCCAGGCACGGACATCCGTGTACCAACGTCCATTGTACTCGCGGGACTCCAAGTCGAACGAGACGGTGACCAGTGCGCCTATCTGGAACTGGTCCAACGCCCTGGCGCGGTCGCCCCACAGATTAGCACACACTTTTTTGGGATACTGTTCCACAGTCTCTATCACGAACTCTGCCTTCGACCAGTTGTTACCGGAGCTGCTGACACCCGATTGCACGGGGAGTTTCTGAATCAATTTTCCTGTAATTTCCATATTTGATTAATCTTTAATTTAAGTTTCGCATGTTTGTTTTCAACTATATATATATCAGAAAAAAGCCTTTTCTGGCAAAGGTGTTGTCATTCCTTTTTTAATCAGCCGCGTGCTCGTAATTCTCAACAATGTATTTCCTCAAATCCGCAAGCACGATGTTCACATGCTGCAGCACGTCAAAATCTGTCGTGTGGAACACCTTCGTTTTCTTGTGCGCTTGTTTCCAGAACGCATTCTCGGCCATGTTGCCAGCCCTTCGATTCTTGCGGGCATAGCCCAACAACGCCCTGTTTTCAGGGAGAGCATGGGCATAGTGGTCTTTGATTTGTATATTGTTGATGAGGGTCATTTTTCACAAGGAATTCTGATGTTTTATATTACTACCCCGCCTAACGGCACCCCTTGAAACAGAAGGGGAGTTCGCCCGCGCCGCAGCGGCCTGCTGCGGCCGGAAACATTCTTCTCTCGCTTGTTTTTCTTCTTTTTTTAACATGCGAAACTTGAGTCTTTAATTGTCTTACTGATTTGTTTTAACTTTCTTGCCGAAAATCGTCACATTTATATACTTTGAGGGATTCTGCCGAACATCCTTGACCAGTGTGTTTATACAATCCAGCGTATAGTTTATGTTGTTATATACCGAATCGTTTTGAAGTAGCTGACCGACAGTCCCCCGGCCATTCCGTGCATCGTCAAGGATTTGGTTTGCGTTTTCGATTGTGAGTTGGGCACTATTGACAAAAGAGCGTATGTTGCTCTGAGCCAACGAGTCGGAGATGTTATCGAGGTTCTCCACGACGGCTTGGATTTGCGGACCGGCATCGGCAAGGGTTTTGGAAAGGGCGTCAAGCTGCGAAAGCACGCGGTTGACTTTCGGGCCATTGTCGGCCATGAGCATGGAGAGGTCGTGGGTGGTCTGTTCGAGATTCGCAAGGGTGTTCTTGATCATGAGGCCGCCGTTGACGGGGTCGGAGGTGCGGAATGCGAGCTTGAGGTTCTGGCCGATAGTGTCGGCAGAAGAGACGACGCTCTGGAGCTGGGCCACCAAGTCGCCCACCCCGTCGAGCATGCCGCGGGAGAGGTAGCACCCCAGCGTGTCGCCCCGTTGGGCCAAGGCGGGAGAGGCCCCGAGGTGAAGGTTCACCACCTTGCCGCCCAGAACGTCCTTCTGGGTGACTTCGAACTCGGAGTCTTCCGGGATATCGAGATTCTCGGTGATCAGGATTTCAGCGCATATACGTACTGGTCTGCTGCTCAACAACTTGATTCCATTCACTTTGCCAATCACATAACCGTTCAGCGTCACGTTGTCGCTCTCGTGCAGGTCTCCTATATCCTCGAATACCGCATAATAGTAGTTTTTCTTCCCAAAGACATTGATTCCTTTCAGAAATGTCGCACCAAAATAGAAAATCACAACAGCCACGATACAGAACAGGGCGACCTTGATGCTTTTCATCTCCTTTGCGGAAAAGGGTTTGTCAATACTTTTACTCATTAAAGCCTGATTTCTACAAGCTGCAAAAATAGGATTTTTTTCATATCATGCCGTCCCAAATTTTCAACAATCTATCCACCATGCAGGGTAAGCCCCGACAGTGGCCGGATTATTTGAGAAGTTTCACGGCCTCTGACACCGGGATTTTATTTTCGCCCTTGAAGGCGATGATGAAGGCGTCGGGGTATTTGGCCTTGACCTCCTTGAGAATATCCTTGGCGGACCGGAGATCGGGCTCGTTTCCGGCAGTGTACTTCCACAGATTCCCCTCGTAGAAGCGGTTCACATTAGGGATGCCACGGAAGCGTTTGTCGGAGAAGGCGATTTTTTCGGGCACCGCCATGAACTGGACCATAAAGCGAATCCCGTCGGGGTTGACGACGGTGTTGGCTAACGAGGCCTCTTCGATATCCATTTTCTTATCTGATTGATTATCAGAATAATTATCATTGTTGTTATCATGACTTATGGGTTTATGGGTTTTATCATATTCTATATCGCTGTCGGAAAGAACGTCAGGGAGACTGACTTTATTGCCTGTCATTTGTGTATAATAGGAGACGAATCCTTGGAATATGGCCTCGGCTATGTTTTGTCTGTTTTTGTCATCCGAGAGATATTTTTCCTCATTAGGATTGGTGAGGAAGCCCATTTCGATGAGGATGCTGGGCATGGAGACGGACCAGAGCACCCAGTAGCCGGCCTGGTTGACGCCGCGGTCGCGCAGTTTGGTGGCGCGTATGAGGTTTTTCTGGACCTTGTCTGCCAGCAGGATGGAGTTGTTCAGGTAAGCGGAGGAGTAGAGGGAGAACATGACGGCGGACTCCGGGGAGTTGGGGTTGAAGCCGCCGTAGTTCTGCTCGTAGTCCTTTTCCTTGAGCATCGCGGAGTTCTCGGCGCGTGCCACGGCGAGGTTGGCGTCGCTCTTGTGCAGGCCCATCACCCAGGTGTCTATGCCGTTGGCGGTCTTGTTTTCACTGGCGTTGCAGTGGAAGGAGATGAACAGGTCGGCATGGTTGTCGTTGGCGATTTTGGCACGGCGGTAGAGTTCGACGAACACATCCGTGCTGCGGGTATATATCACCTTGACGTTCGGGCAGTTGTCGCTGATGAGTTTTCCGGTTTTCAAGGCCACGCTGAGGGCGACATCCTTTTCCTTGGTATAGGCACCCATGCAACCGGGGTCCTTGCCGCCGTGCCCTGCGTCAATGACAACCTTGAAGGTTTTCCCGTCTTTTTGGGCGATGGCGGGGGCGGCGAAAAAAAATATCAACAAGTATAATAAGAAAAATATTTTCGAGTTCATACCTTTCGATTTTTTGATTATCTTTGCTGCTTTTTTCGCGCAAAATTAAAATTATTGACTGAAGAAATCACGGATTGATTAAAAAAATATACACACTGGATTTTTCATATTTTCGAAGGCTGCTTATCGTCTTCGCATTCAGTGTTTTGTGCCTTTGTGTGGCCGCACAGGGCAATCGTCGTGGACGGCCGGCTCGCACGCCGTCAGACACAGGTGTCCGCAGCATGGCACCAGCCGTTACCGCGGATTCGTCGCTCCTAATCGCGACATCACCGAAGGTGATTTCTTCCAACGCCATCGCCTCGACAGTGGAATACAGCGCGAAGGACTCCGTGGTGAACGACCTTCAGCGGCGCTTCACCTACCTGTTCGGCGACGCGGTGGTCCGGTACGAGGACATGGAGCTGCGGGCCGACTACATCGAGATCGACTTCCAGAACAACGAGCTGTACGCCTGCGGCGTGGCGGACTCCATCGGGACTGTACGCGGGCATCCTGTCTTCTCCCAGCAAGGCGACCACTACAACGCCCGCGAGATCAAGTACAACTTCACCACCCACAAGGGCAAGATCACGCACGTGATTACCACACAGGACGACGGTTACATCCATGGCGAGCAGGTGAAGAAGATGGGCGACAACGTGGCCTACATCAAGCGGGGCAAATACACGACCTGCGAGCTGGAGGACCCGCACTTCGAGATTTCCTTCTCCAAGGCCAAGGTCATCCAGCACGACAAGATTCTCATCGGGCCGGCCTACCTGAGTTTCACCGGAGTGCCCACCCCGCTGGCCCTGCCGTTCGGATTCTTCCCCTTGGACGCCCAGCACAAGTCCGGACTGGTGATGCCCTCCATCGGGCAGGCCGGGTCTTTGGGGTTCTACCTGCGCGACCTGGGCTTCTACTTCGCCATCAACGACAACATCGACCTGCTGCTCTCCGCCGACCTCTACACGCGCGGCAGCTGGGCCCTGAAGGCCAAGTCCAACTACGTTCGGCGGTACAAGTGCAATGGCCTGCTGGAGGTCGCCTTCGCACGTTCCCTCACCGGTGACCGCATCGACACCGCCAACTTCAAGAAAAGCAACAACTTCAAAATCTACTGGGACCACAAGCAGGACAACAAGTCACACCCGCGAACCCGCTTCAACGCCCATATCGACATGCAGAGTGCGAACTACGCCCACTACAACATGACCTCGGCCAACGACTACCTCTCCAACCAGTTCACCTCCTCGGTCTCCTTCTCGACTTCCGCCGCCGACATCTTCTTCCTTGACGCCACCGTCTCCTACTCGCAAAACACCAGCAACCACACCGTCAACGTGAAGCTGCCCAACATCAACATGTCTGTGGCGCAATTCTACCCGTTCCGGAAGAAAGACAAAATCGGCAAGCTGAAATGGTACGACAACATCTCCATGAAGTGGTCCTCGCAGCTGGTCGGACAGGTGAACACCTACGATTCCCTGATTTTCAAGCCTGTCACATGGCAGCACTTCGAGACAGGCATGATGCACACCATCCCGCTCACCATCCCCATCAAGATTGCCAAGACCATCAACTGGAACACTTCGGTGACGCTGACCGAGAAGTGGTATCTCCAGCACTACACGCGAGAGATGGTCTGGGACACGGCGGTTTCTGAGGTGCCGGTGATGTTCCAGCATTTCAACCGCAAGTTTGGCGCAGTGCACGACCTGAACATATCCTCAAACCTCACCACCAAGGTCTATGTGATGTACATTTTCAAGAAGGGCGGGCTGAACGCCATCCGGCACATCATCACCCCGACCATCAACTTCACTTTCCAACCCAAGCTCAACGGACGCAACAACGCGCAATACGTCAACCCGATGACCGGCGAAATTGTGGAATACACCTACTATGACAACTCCATCTTCGGGGGCGGTGCAAGCCGGATGACGGCACGGGCGCAAGTCTCCTTCGGCAACAACTTGGAAATCAAGGTGCGTTCCAGGAAAGACACCGTCACCGGAGTCAGGAAAGTGCCGCTCATCGACAACTTCAACATCTCGATGTACTACGACTTCGCCGCCGATTCGATGAACTGGTCAACACTCACCATGTCGGGACGTAGCACGCTGTTCAAGCAGCTGTACCTCACCTACAGCTTCATCTTCGACCCCTACAGTATCAACGACCAAGGGCGCCGCGTGAACGTCACCGAGTGGTCGGCGAACCGCCGGCTACTCCGCTTTTCGGGCGGCACCTACAGCGTGTCGCTAAATTACAGAATCGACCAGAACACCTTCAAGTCGAAGGATCCTGAACGGCAGAAAAACCGCCTGCCGTGGTCGCTGACCTTCAACTACACCTTCACATACGGAATCAACGACAACCTCGACTACTATCGGGCCATCTATTTCGGCCAGGAATTGAAGCCCTACAAGCACAACATGGTGCACACGCTGGCCGTGAACGGCGACATCAACATCACCAAGAAATGGAGAGTGGGATTCACCACAGGCTACGACTTCGTGCAAAAGTCCCTGTCATACACCTCCCTGGACATCTACCGCGACATGCACTGCTGGGAGATGAGCTTCAACTGGATCCCGATAGGCTACCGCAAGGGCTGGTCCTTCACCATCAACGTGAAGTCCTCCACCTTGCGCGACGTACTCAAGTACAAGAAGGAGCAGGATTTCCGGAACAACTTGTAACCGCTTGGGATCAAAAAAGGCCGCTCCCCTATCGGGAAGTCGGCCTGATTACGGTTTGCGATGCGCTAACTACGCAAGGCTCCACTCGGCACCGTCTTTAGTGTCTTTCACCACGATTCCGGCGGCGTTGAGTTCGTCACGGATCTTGTCGGACAACGCCCAGTTCTTCTCGACCTTGGCGGTCTTGCGCATGTCGAGGACCAGGGCCATGGCTTTCTCAAGGGCGTCGTGCTCGCGGGTGTCGCCTTGGGCCAGTTCAGGTTTTATGCCCAAGATGTCGAAGAAGAAGGTGCGGAAGGTGTTTTTCAGCAGGTCGAGATCTTCGGCAGTCAGCGTAGCGTGGCCGTCCTTCACGGCGTTGACGATGCGTGTGGCATCGAAAAGCTCGGCAATGACCTTCGGCGTGTTGAAGTCGTCGTTCATGGCCTCGTAGCAGCGTTCCTGCAACGCGACGATGTCCTCGGAAGAGGCGGTGCCGGGCTTCAGGCTGTCAAGGTGGCGTTCCGCTGCATAGAGTTTCTCCAAGCCCTTTTCAGCGGATTGGAGGGCGGCGTTGCTGAAGTCCACCGTACCCCGGTAGGAGGCCTGCAGCACGAAAAAGCGGATGGTCATCGGGCTGTAGGCTTTCTCCAACTTCGGGTGGCTGCCGGTGAAGAACTCGTTGAGCGTGATGAAGTTGCCCAGCGACTTGCCCATTTTCTGGCCATCGATGGTGATCATGTTGTTGTGCATCCAGTAGCGCACGGAGCTTTTGCCGTTGGCCACAGTGCTCTGGCACACTTCCGACTCATGGTGCGGGAACATCAGGTCCATGCCGCCGCCGTGGATGTCGAACTGTTCGCCCAAGTACTTGGTGCTCATGGCCGTGCATTCGATATGCCATCCGGGGAAGCCGACGCTCCAGGGGGAGTTCCAACGCATGATGTGCTCTGGGGCGGCTTTTTTCCAAAGGGCGAAGTCGGCGGGGTTGCGCTTTTCGCTCTGGCCGTCCAATTCGCGGGTGTTGGCGATGAGTTCGGAGAGGACGCGCCCGGAGAGTTTGCCGTAACCGAAATCCCTGTCGAACTTCTCCACGTCGAAATAGACCGAGCCTTCGGAAACGTAGGCGTAGCCTTTTTCAATGATTTTCTGCACCATTTCGATTTGCTCGATGATGTGGCCGGAGGCGCGGGGTTCAATGGAGGGGCCTTTCACGTTGAGGGCGTCCATTGCCTTGTGGTAGCTGTCCATGTAATACTGCGCCACCTCCATCGGCTCAAGCTGTTCCAGACGGGCTTTCTTGGCTATTTTGTCCTCGCCCTCGTCGGCATCGTGCTCCAAATGGCCGACATCCGTGATGTTGCGGACATAGCGCACTTTGTAGCCGATGTGAGAGAGGTAGCGGAAGACCACGTCGAAGGTGACCGCCGGGCGGGCGTGCCCTAAATGGGGCTCACCATAGACGGTCGGCCCGCAGACATAGAGCCCCACATGGTCGGGCGTAATCGGTTGAAGCAACTCTTTTCTTTTGCTTAACGTATTGAATAAAAAGACTTTGCCTTTATTGTCGGTATTTTTCATCCTAAGTGTTTTTATTGTTCAAAATCACACCGCAAAAGTACGATTTTTTAATTGAACTGAGAACAAAATCTGTCAACATTTGGTCACCAATGGATTAACAGGCGAAAGAAATGCCGGCATTCTGTACCTCACGGCGGCATCGGTCATCGGCTGGGATCGCGGCATGGACTGCCTTTTGCCTAAAATCAGGCGAACAGCTTTTCAATCTGCTCCCCGTACTTCTTGATCAGCACGTTGCGTTTGAGTTTCAGTGTCGGCGTGAGTTCTCCCGACTGGATGGACCATTCATGGTTCATCAGCAGGAAACGTTTCACCTTTTCGGTGTCACCGAAGAAGTGGTTGTATTCATCAACGATCTTCTTGAATTTTTTCTGTACTTCGGGGTGCTCGATCATCTCCTCATTGGTGGTGTAGTTGATGCCTTTGTTGGCACACCAGGCACGCAGATCCGTGAAGTTCGGGACGATAAGGGCAGCGGCGAACTGTTTGTTCTCCCCAACCACGAGGATATTGTCCACCAGGGGCTCTTCGAGGAATTTGTTCTCAATGATGGTGGGTACAACATATTTGCCGAAGGCGGTCTTGAACATCTCCTTCTTGCGTCCGGTGATTTTGAGACGACCTTCGGGGGTGAGTTGTCCAAGGTCGCCGGTATGGAGCCAGCCGTCGGAGTCGATTACTTCTGCGGTCTGTTCGGGCAGGTTGTGGTAGCCTTTCATGACATGGGGGCCTTTGGTGAGGATTTCCCCGTCGTCGGCGATGCGCACGCGGGTGCCGGGGAGCACGGGGCCAGCGGTGCCGATTTCCATGCCACCCTCGAAGAAGTTGCTCACGGCGATGACCGGCGAGGTCTCGGTGGTGCCGTAGCCCTCCAGCACAGGGATTCCCATGGCCCAGAAGACCTTGGAGATGCGGGGCTGTATGGCGGCGCCGCCGGTCACGATGACTTTGAGGTTGCCGCCCAGAGCCTTGTTCCACTGGTTGAGAACCAGCTTTCTCGCCAGCTTCAGCCTGCGGTCATAGCGCTTGCCCGGGTTGTCACCGTACTGCAGCGCGATCTCGTTGGCCCAGAAAAAAATCTTCTTCTTGGTCTTGCCCAGCTTGTGGCCTTTGGCGAGGATCTTGTCGTACACCTTCTCCAACAGCCGTGGCACGGTCGTGAAGATGTCGGGCTTGAGTTCCATCATGTTCTCCTGGATCTTGGCCAGGCTCTCCGCGTAATAGATGGGGAGTCCGAGATACTGCCACGAATAGTTCATCATGCGCTCATAGACGTGGCACAGCGGCAGGTAGCTGAGGATGCGGTTGTTCTCGGTGGTGGGGATGATGGGCAGGATGGCCTCCACATTGGAGAGGAAGTTGCGGTGGGTGAGCATCACGCCTTTTGGGAAACCCGTGGTACCGGAAGTATAGACCAGCGACACCACGTCGTCAGGCTTGATGCTGTCCTTGATCTCCTGCAGATACTGCGGGGCGGGGTTTGCGCGCCCCAGTTCTATAACCTCATTGAGATGCTTGTATCCTAACAAGTTCCGGAAAGTGTAGACATTGTTTTTCAACTCGGGTTTGTCTTCCAATATTTGGGTGATCTTGCGCAACAGGTCCCATCCGGCCACAAACACCAGCTTGACATCGGCGTCATCGAAGATGTGCCGATAATCGTTCTCGCTGATGGTCGGATAGATGGCCACATGGAGGGCGCCAATCTGCATGATGGCCATGTCGAGGAAGTTCCATTCGGGACGGTTCGGTGTGATGGTGGCGACACTGTCACCCTTCTTGATACCCAATTGGAGCAGCCCATAGGAGAGGTTGTTCACAATTTCCACGTATTTGGCGGTACTGTATTTCACCCAAATGCCGTTCTCCTTGCAGCACAGCGCATCTTCTTTCGGGAACTCCTTCAAGTCCCGCTCAAGCATGTCGAAAAGTCGCGTAACTTGCATAATCCAAAATTTTCAGGCGGCAAAAATACATTTTTTTTAATAGGAAACCCTCCATGCGGAACCGCCGCTGAACGAAGAAAAAGAAAAAAAAAGTGTTTCGACAAACATATGGGAAAATTTGTATTTTTGCCGCGGAATTTTGACATAAATCCATTTTTTATAACCCAATTATCATGAATAAGTTATTCACTATCAGCATGTTGTGCATTTTAGCACTCTTTTGTTCACATCCAAGAGTGCTTGCACAGACGGTTTGGGACGGTACCGCGGACATTTCGTGGTACGACGCGACCCAGACCGCATTCGACATCTCCACGCCGGAGCAGCTCGCGGGTGTGGCGCAGTTGGTGAACAGCGGGACCTCCTTCCAGGGGGTGGCGCTGAACCTGACGGCCGACATCTGGCTGAACAGCACCGGCGACTCCACCAACAACTGGACGCCCATCGGCGGCGGTTCCCCGACCGGAGAGAGCCCTTCGGACGGGTATGCGTTCAAGGGCAACTTCAACGGCCACGGCCACAGCATCTATAACCTCTACTGTGACAAGGGCAGCACGTTCCACGCGGGCTTGTTCTGCGCTTTGGAGAACCCCTGCACCATCGACTCGCTCGTCATGGTGAACCCCGTGCTGAAATCACGGGGCATGATGGGCTGCATCGCCGGCTTCCCGCGCGGAAGCAACTCGGTGTATGTCCGTCACTGTCTGGTCATCAACGCCCGCATTGTGGGCGAGAACACCAGCGGCAGCAACAACATCGGCGGCATCTTCGGCGCCACCCACCCGAACAGCGGCAGCACCTACATCGAGAACTGCGGCGTGACGGGATCCATCACGGGTCACTATCCCGGAGGCATCTCGGGCAATGCCGAACGTTCCTATATCACCAACGCCTATTTTGCCGGCGACCTCTTCGCCTACAGCACGAACTTTGGCGGCATGACCGCGCACGGCGGCAACCGCACCAATTGCTACTCCTACGCCAACATCCTGAGTTCCACGACCCAGTCGTCCGCTTCTTCGCACGGCACGTCTGTATCGCAAGCCGAAATGCAGTCTTCCAACATGATCGCCCTCTTAGGCAATGCCTTCGGCGTGGACTTCGGCATCAACAACGGCTATCCCATCATGTCCTACATGCCCGGCGTGAACCCCGCAGTGGCCGAGATCTGCAACGGCGAGAGCGTCACCCTCACCGCCCACGGCTTGGATTCCTACCAGTGGAGCACGGGGGCGAACACCGAGAGTATCACGGTGACGCCCTCCGCCACGACCACCTACACTGTGACGGGCCTGTATAACGGCACCACCGCCACGCTCTCCTCCACCATCACTGTCTACCCGCAGGCCTTCGTCACCGCCGCCATCATGGCGGGCAGCGACGGGCTGGTGCACGGCACAGTGACCCCCGACACCTCCTACGTGACCTGCATGGGCTCCGACATCATGACCATCACCGTGACCCCCGACGCGGGCTACCGCATCGAGTCGGTGACGCTGAACGGCGACGAAATCTATGGCGACGAGTTCGGACCGGGCGAGCAGACGCTCACCATCAACCCGAACGGCACCCTCGGCGAGGTGAAGATTTACCTGTCGAAGTGCGCCATCGTGACCCTGCCCTTCACCGAAGACTTCGAGGCCTACGCCTCCTCGCAGGTGCCGGAGTGCTACACGCGAATCTCCACCAACAACTATCCTTACACCTCCAGCAGTTACGCTCATACCGGCAGCAGAAGCATCTACGCGTACATGTACAACACCTCTGACAACTACATGCTGGTGCTACCCAAGATGTTCGACATGAACACCTATCCGATGGAAAACCTGATGGTCAACTTCTGGGCGAGGACGGGCAATGTGAACAACACCGTGACCGTGGGCGTGATGAGCGACCCGGAGGATGCCAGCACGTTCACCCCGATCCAGACGTTCACCTTCGCGGCCACGAGCACTTACTATGAATATACTGCGTATTTCAGCAGTGCAGCTGCAGGCAAGCCTTACATCGCGTTCAAATACAACGCCGGCGCCACTTATACATCTATTTATATGGATGACATCACGGTGGATGTGGCACCGACCTGTTCCCCCGTCATCAACCTCACCGTTGACCACATCTACGGCACGAACGCCTCCCTGCACTGGCAGCCCAACACGGTCGGCGAGACCGTGGAGTACGTCATCAACGTGACCGACACCTCCGGAGCTAGCTACACCGAGACCACCACGGAGACCGACTACATTCTGGGCAACTTGAGCGAGTATACGGCCTATACGGTGTCCGTGCAGCCCGATTGCGGCGGTGGCGGCCTCGGCTCCGAGGTGACCGTCAGCTTCACCACGCCGTGCAACTCCCCGGTGGACATCACTGCGGGCGACGGCACAGCCACCTACAGCTATCTGCCCACCCATATCTACTACAAGAACAGCTATTCCCAGCAGATTGTCCAAGCGTCCTACTTCGAGGGGTCGGCGGCAGACTTCAGCACCCTCTCCTTCAAGGACAACACCACCTCCGCCACCACCCGCCAGTGCGACATCTATCTTGCGCACGTGCCCGACGGCATGACCCTGACCAACGGCTGGATTCTGCCCGACTCCACCAACGGCATCGAGTTCACGCAGGTTTATTCCGGCGGCATCGAGTTCGGCACGGGAGACTGGATCACGGTGAATTTCAGCGCAGTGTTTTCCTACAACGGTACCGACAACTTGCTGGTGGTGTTCAACGACCACACGAACAGCTACACCTCCACGCACAATTTCTCCGTGCACAGCGACGCCACCACGACCGACATGGCCCGCTACAACTATCGCGACAGCAACCCCTACGACGCCTTCAACCCAGGCGTAACGGGTTCCATCACCAACAACGTGAACAACTTCCGGTTCGGCTACTGCGACGAGAGTTCCTGCATCCGTCCGAACACGCTGGCAGCGGGTTTCACGGATGCCTATTCCGCCGAAATCAGCTGGTACAACCCCAATGTCTCGCAGAGCGTCGAGGTGGAGTACAAGGCCGCCTCCGACACTGAGTGGACCTCCGCGGGCAGTGTCATCGGCTCCCCCTACACGCTCAACGGCTTAGACGCCAACACGCAGTACCAGGCTCGCGTCCGCTCAATTTGCGGCACGAACGACTACAGCGAATGGTCTGAGGCCGTGGCTTTCCGCACCGAGTGCGAGGCCATCTGGGACCTTCCCTACAGCCAGGACTTCGACACTGACACCTACGGCTCCGGCACCGAGGCCTATATTTATTGCTGGGACCGCTACACCACCGATCCTTCCAAGCCCGTCCAAATGTATCCGACCAGCGCGGCGCACACCACGCCCAACGCCCTCCGGTTCTATGATGGCGCCAACGTCACCAACATCGCCATCATGCCGAAAGTTGACGAGAGCATCAGCCTGAACGGGCTGCAGGTCTCCTTCTGGGTGCGCAGCACCTCCGCATCCGCCCCTGTCGTCCTCGAGTTGGGCGTGATGACCGACAAGAGCGACCCAACCACGTTCGAGACCTTGGACACGATTCCGGCCCCTTATCTGCCGAACAATGAATATACCCTTGTGGAATACTCCTTGGCAGACTACACGGGTTATGGCCAATACATCGCTTTCCGCGCCAGCAACGGCAACGGCGGCAACAACCTCCGTTTGGACGACGTGACCCTGGACTACATCCCCCAATGCCAGCACCCGGTGAACCTCACCGTTTCCAACATCACTTCCGAGACGGTGAATCTCGCCTGGTCTGAGCCCGGCTACGCCACCACTTGGTACATCGAATACGGCCTTGCCGGCTTCACTCCCGGCGAAGGTACCGTGGAAAACGCCTACGACACGACCTACACGCTCACTGGCCTGAACCCGAACACGCAGTACGACGTCTATGTGTGGTCTGACTGCAGCGGTTTGGAGAGCACCTCCATCAGCGCCAGCTTCCGCACCGACTGCGGCCCGATTGTGGCACTGCCTTATACCGAGGATTTCGAGGCGGGTGTCTATAACACGGGCATGTACAATTCTGCCGGTCAACAGGACTACATCGTTTGTTGGAGCCGCTACGCCTCCGACAACGCTCACCATTTCTACATCCCGACCGGCACCACCTACTCCCACAGCGGCTCGCACTATTTGGATGCCCACTGGACTTCCAACTGTTACAACATCGCCATCGCTCCTGCTTTAGACCAGAGCTTTGACGTGAGCCAGCTGATGGTGAACTTCTGGGCTTGCCGCACGGGTTCCTCCGGCATGTTGGAGGTGGGTGTGATGACCGACAACGAGGCGGATTCCACCTTCGTGCCGATCGACACCATCGACCTCACGGCCATGAGCACCTACACCTACGCCGAACAGTTTGTCAAGTTCAACAATTACACGGGCGACGGCAAGTACATTGCCTTCCGCGTCTCCAACGCCTCTTCCTGCGGCTTCTACATCGACGATGTGACCATCGACTACGCACCCGCCTGCTCGCCGGTCAACAATCTGGCCGTATCCGAAGTCACCGGCACCACGGCGCAAGTCAGCTGGACGCCCGGCTACTTCGGCACGGTGGAGAGCTACACCCTCGAATATTCCGAGGCCGACATGGAGAACTGGACCACCATCGACAACATCGCCGAGGCCTCCTATCTGCTGAGCGGCCTGAGCTTCTCCACGAACTACGACCTGCGCGTGAAGCCGAACTGCGACGACCTCAGCATGGGCGACTGGACCACCATTTCCTTCCACACCCAATGCCTCACGGGCGGTGATGCGACCATCGGCGACGGCACCACGGCCTACAACAACCTGCCTTCCAACAGCTATTACAACTACTCCTATACGCAGCAGCTCTTCCTCGCTTCCGAAATCGGCGGTCCGAGAGAAATGGAGTCTGTGACCTTCGACATGACGGCCCACGTTACAGACCGTAATTACAGCATCTACCTGATGCACACCTCCGCCACTTCCGGTGCCGACTGGATCGACGCTTCGGGTGCACAGCTGGTCTATAGCGGCACGCAGGCCACGCACGTAGGCCCGAACACCTTCCCGTTCACCGCCCCGTTCTCCTACAACGGCTCCGACAACCTGTTGCTGGTCGTGGTGGACATGACGGGTTCCTGGACGAACGGCAACACCTGGAAGACACACACGGCCCCGTTCACGGCCTCCCGCTATGTCTATCAGGACGGCAGCGCCTACAGCATCTCCTCCACGCCCTCCGGCGGAACCAGCACCTCTTCCCGCAACAACGTCGTCTTCGGCGCGGAGTGCGGCACTTCCACCTGCGCCTCCCCGGTCGTCACCGTCAGCAACATCACCAGCGACGGCGCGACTGTGACCTGGGTGGCCGGATACATGGAGTCCGCCTGGGAGATGGAATACAGACCTTTGTCCGACACCAACTGGGTGAGCATGGGCACGGTGACCTCCATGGCTGAGGTGATCACGGGCCTGAACCCGAACACTGCCTACAAGGTGCGCCTGCGCTCTGTCTGCGACGGCGGCGAGTACAGCACCTGGACGGAAGTCGGCTTCACCACCGCCTGCGGCGCCTTCACCGCCCCGTGGTTCGAGGACTTCGAAGGCTACACCAGCTCCCAATTAGTGTGCTGGGAGACGCCTGTCACCTACCCTAACGGCAGCAGTGTCTTCCCCTTGGTCTATCGCAACTACGGTGAGGCAGCCCATTCCGGCGGCAACACCATCGAGTTCAAGGGCACGGACAACCTGTTGGTTCTGCCTGAGTTCTCCAACGACATCCACACCTTGCGTATGTCTTTCTGGGCCACCCACTACGGTTCCGGCACCAGCGCCCAAGTCGGTGTGATCACGGACTTGAATGACCCGACCTCCTTTGTGTTGCTGGGCGATGCCGGCACTCCCGGTTCGCGCGGCGGCAGCGGCGGCGGCAACGGCAATTACATGGGACCGTTCGATTTCAACGGCATACAAGCCGCTTCCGGCCGCATCGCCATCCGCTTCACGGGCACGGGATCCAGCGCCGGCTGGAACCTCGACGACTTCACCGTAGAGCTGATCCCGAACTGTCCTTCCCCGGTGAAGACCAGCGTGACGGTGACCAACATCACCAGCAACGAGGCGGATGTCTCCTGGGTGGACAACGACCCGACGCACAACTCCTGGACGGTATTCTACAAGGCTGTCAACGATGCCAACTGGCTGTCTGCCACGTCCAACCAGACCACCACGACCATCACGGGCTTGAGCAGCGAGACGCAGTACGAGGTGTATGTCATCACCAACTGCAGTGTTTCCGACAGTGTGGCCGACGCCACGCAGACGGTGAGCTTCACCACTTTGGTCTCCTGTCCGGCCCCGGCATCCATCTCCTTCTTGAACGTCACCACGGACGCAGCTGACGTCAGCTGGGTGTCCCTCGGAAACGCTTCGGAATGGGAGCTGGAATACGGTCTGCACGGGTTCGTCCCGGGCAACGGCACCGTGGTGTCCGCACTGACCTCGCAGCTCTACACGCTCCAGAATCTGAGTGCAAGCACGCAGTATGACGTGTATGTTCGCTCCATCTGCGGTGTCGGCGACGAGAGTGCCTGGACGGGCCCGGTGAGCTTCAACACCGCCTGCGGTCCGATTTCCGTGGCCACCACGCCGTGGAGCACGGGCTTCGAGGGCACCGACGACCAGATCCTCAACTGCTGGGTCTCCGCCGCCACGGGCTACCGCAACGGCCATACCTACCCGCACATCGAGCCCACGTCCATCATCGCGCACACGGGCTCCAGCGCCTTGGAAGTCGCTTTCGGCAACATCGTGACCGCCCTTCCGCTCTTCGTGGAGGACATCGACCTGCTGCAAGTCTCCTTCTGGGCCTACAACAACCACTGGAGCACGCAGAACGCCGTCCTGGAGCTGGGCTACATGACCGACCCGTACGACTCCTCGACGTTCGTCTCCCTGCAGACGCTTACGGACCAGACCTACACGCAGACGACGAGAACCTTCGCCGACCTGGCCGGCCTCAACCTGCCGAACACCACGCGCATCGCGTTCCGCTACATCCCGGTGAACGGCTCCTCCGACCTCACCTCCTGGTACGTCGATGACATCGAAGTGTCGTTGGCGACCGCCTCCGAGTGTGACGCGCCCACCGGCTTAGCCGTGAGCAACATCACGGACAACGCCGCCACCGCCACCTGGACCGCCGGCGGCACCGAGACCGCCTGGAACGTGCAGTACAAGGCCGCTTCCGCCACCAACTGGACGGACGCCACCGCCTCCACAACATCCTACACGATGTCCGGTCTGACAGCCGGCACGGCCTACCAGGTGCGTGTGCAGGCCATCTGCGGCGACGGTAGCGCCAGCCTGTGGACCACTCCGGTGAGCTTCACCACCACGGGTGGCACGACCATCACTGACCCGACCGTGACGACCACGGCCGCCACGGCGGTCGCACAGACCACCGCCACGCTGAACGCCACCCTCACGAATCCCGACAACGTGACCATCGTGACCAAGGGCTTCCAGTGGAAGCAGACTGCCGGCGGCACCTACGCCACCGTACTGGCAACGGGCAACAACTTCGCGTATAACCTCACCGGCCTGACGGCAAGCACCGGCTACACCTACCGCGCGTTCATCACCTTCAGCGGCCAGACCGTCTATGGCAACGAGGTGACTTTCACGACACTTGAGCAGGGAGTCGAGCCGTGCGACGTGCCGACCGGCCTGACGGTCACCAGCGTGGAGAATCATGCCGTGACCGTGACCTGGGACGCCAACCCC
>CAMHNQ010000027.1 GCA_946186495.1 uncultured Bacteroidales bacterium | reverse complement strand
AAAAACTCTTTGACGAAAATTTTTGGGTGTCCCAATGACGAAGTCAGGAAAAAGTCATGACTAATCCAGAGCTTGAGTATGAGATGGCTGGCGGTTACTATAGGATACGCAACTATTAAATGGCTCACTAATGGCTCACAATTGCATCATTGATGGGTTAAGGATTCAGGGTTTAGAGGTTAAGGGCTAGGCTGTAAGTCATTGGTATTCAGAATGAAATACATTGAATGGGTTTGTTTTTGAATTGCATCACTAATGGCTCAGGAATGGTACGGGTACCAACGATGTGATAGACAGGTGTGTGGAGATAGGACTGAGGAAGCCGGAGTTTAGGCAGGATGAGGACTTTATGGTGACGCTGTGGAGGAAGGAAGTGGCTGGAACGGAGACAAGTAGTAACCAAGTAACAGGTCAAGTAACAGGAAATGAGGGTGTAAATGAGGGTGTAAACGGCACATTAAACGGCACATTAAATAGTAAGCAGAAGGATGTGCTGGCTTTTATTACTACAACACCTGGAGTTCAAGCTCAGGAAATCATTTTGAGCAAGGGCTTGTGGAATTGCGTAAGAACAATGACGGACTGGCATGAAGACCATTGACGTAGAATTGCTGAATCGGGTATCTGCCCAGGCGAAGGCGTCGGAGCGGCTGCGGATGAACTATAACTTCCACGGGTCGCTGGAGGACAAGTGCCACCGTATGCTCAATGCTGTGGAGCCGGGGACGCAGGTGCCCATCCATCGGCATCCGACGAAGGATGAGTCTTTCGTTATCCTGCGAGGCAAGGTTAGGGTGACTACTCACAATGATGATGGCTCTATCATAGAAGATGTGGTGCTGAGTCAAGAGAGTGGCAACTATGGGGTTGACATCCCTAAGAATGTGTGGCATAAGCTGGAGTCGTTAGAGTCAGGGAGTGTTATCTTTGAGTGCAAGGAGGGGCCGTTTGTGGAGCATGAGGTGGAAGGGATACTTTCTTTGAAAGGTTAGAGGTTATTGGTTATGGGTTATAGAATTCTTGAAGGAATTTAGGAGTTTTGCTCGTATGTGTTTGTGTCGCAGAGGCGTCCCAAAGATGACAGTGCGGTAGGATAGACAGACGAGGCGACCGCCTCTGGCGGGCGGCTGGTCTGTTCGGGGAGCGGAAGGCTCTGTGGCGCGAAAGCGACACTGTGCCTGGAACGGGGGCTGGTGCTGAGTGCGCCGGCCTTTTGGGTTGCCCTGACGAGGAAACCGTCGGGCACAGTGTGTTGAGAGTTAGGAATGAATAGTTAAAATATAGGAGGTTAGTGAGATGAAGCATTTTAAATTTGAGGAGTTCCGCTGCCGGTGTTGCGGCGGACTCCCGCCTTTGGCCAGGGCGAATGAGGCCTTGGTGGACAACGTGCTGGATCCGGCTCGCGAGCAATTCGGCGGGCCGGTTTCTGTAAACAGTGGTTATAGGTGTGCCAAACATAATGCGGCGGTGGGAGGAGTTCCGGCTTCTCAGCATCTTCGCGGCGAGGCCGCTGATATTGCGCCGGTTGGCTTACGGCTTACGGCTTACTGCTTACCGGTTTCGGCTTTACGAACTTTTAAGCTGTAAGCTTTTAAGCCGTAAACCTTTTTTGTGGGTGAGGGAAGAAATCGATGGGAATTATGTTTTACCTAATTGGTTTAAGATTTACCTTTTTATGGTAAAACGAAAAATTTTTTGGTAAAACATCGTTTATATTAGTTTTATTTTGTAATTTTACCGCCGGAAATCTTGATTGGCTTATGAAGAGAAATGGACATATACTCGTGGACAAGACAGCAGATTACTTACAGGCTGTCCTTGGCCTCGCATGCGAAATTGCGGAAGATGGCGGTCAGAAGATCAAGTTGCCATATTACTTGAAAGCCGGGAATCTGTTTGTGGAGTGCCTCATAGAAGGCCGGAAGTGCTTGCTGATGGTTACGGATGAACTCCCGGATGGCGCAACACTGACTAAGAGGGTATGCGAAATCAACCGCATCACCGAGACCATGGTGGTTCTTGTTATGGAGAACATAGATGCCGTAAGGCGTCGCGTGTTGATTGCTAACAGAATCAGTTTTGTGGTTCCAGGTAAGCAGGTGTATCTTCCCGCTATGGGGACATTGCTGACGGAGAGAGGGTTGGATAATCCCTCAGTGGCTGCAAAACAGACGTTCTCTCCTGCCGCACAGCTGCTGCTGTTGACGCATCTGCAGAGGGTGTCTTTGGACGGACGGATTATCTCTGAGATAGCCAAAGAGTTTCCTTATAGCGTTAAGACGGTTTCCGGAGCTGTAAAAGAGCTGGAACAAGCTGGGGTATGCACGACTGAGGGTGATAACAGTGGAAAGTATCTGCATTTTATGGTCAGAAAGGAGATTTGGGAGACAGCTTATCCTTGGCTGACAACCCCCGTTCAGGAGGTGTTGTATTGTGACAGCCTGGAGCTGATTCCAGAAGCACTTCGTTTTGTGACTTACGACAAGGCGCTGGCGGAATATACCTTTATGGCCGACTTCTCGGGTGAGGCTTATGCCGTATTCAAGAATGATGATGCCATCAAGCGATTGAAGAATAACGGTACGTTCAATGTTGTAGAAGGCAAATACAGGGTTGAACTGTGGAAATATAAGCCGGCATTACTGGCCAAGGGGGGCGTTGTTGATGCCTTGTCGTTGGCTTTATGCTATAAAGATAGCGACGATGAGAGGGTTATTGGAGAACTGGATAATTTGGTGAAAAGGATATGCAAGGCTTAGATAAATTCAGGGAATATATGGGTGGCTTCCGCTCGCACTATGTGGTGATTGGCGGCCTGGCAACGGTACTGACGCTGGAAGACAGAGGACTGCCTGCCCGGGCCACTAAGGATGTGGACATGATTGTCATCTGTCAGCCGGAGTCGAAGTTCTACATGAAACGTTTCTGGGAGTTTATCAAGGCCGGAGGCGCTGATTGTGCTGAAGGCTGTGGCTTTCTTGGAAAACCTGCGACGGAAGGAACAGGGTGGTGATGTTGACCAGAAAGACATTGACAAGCATAAGAAAGATATCTACCGGCTGGCATACGTGTTTGACGGGAGCGAGCGGTTTGAGGTGAATGACAGCATTAAGGAACGTTTGCGGGCGTTTGTCAGCGAAGTGGAAAAGAGTCCGGTTGACGGGAAGAACATGATGCGCGGCCAAGGGATTCCAACCATGGGTATGGCAGAGTTTACGGAGTTGATAAAGCAGCTGTTCGGACTCTGAGACTGCTGGTGGCGGTGATTAAGGTGAAAAGGTGGTGAGTAGCTTACGGCTTACAGCTTACAGTGGGGCTGACTGGCAGGGTGCTGGTCGGCCCTTTTTTTTGTATGGGTGAGGGAATAAAAATGGCGTTTGAGGGAATAGAGCCAAGACAGTGGATGATATTGGCCACTTCGTGTAGTTTAGGGTTCAAGGTTTAAGGTTTATGGTTTATGGTTTATGGTTGAGGGTTGAGAGAGCGTTCTTTTTATGGGTTATAAGTTATTGATCTACAAGGGTGAAAGGTGAAAGAAAGTTGTTGCGAAGTTTCTTCCTTGGTTTCAGGGTCCCCGGGGTGGTATTTTTGCCGTAGAAATCAATCACGAAATGGTTTCGGGCGTTCTTTGACGTATTGACAGATCAATTTAAGTACCTGCTTTTACCATCAGACAGACACTATTACCCGTTATTGATTTAAGGTTTAAGGTTTAAGGTTTAAGGTTGAGGGTTGAGGGTTTCAGGATTCAGGTTTCACTAAGTTCCTGAGCCTGAAAACCTGTAACCTGCGTGTCAATCCGCCCGGGATTAACCGAGGTTGGTGGAGATAGGGTGGGGGAGAGGAAAAAATAAAAAAGGAAAGTGATTTCATTTCAATTGTATTAAGAAATTTATGTAAATTTGCAGCGGAAAAGTCGAGATAAGAATAGGGGAAATCCAAGTATGGCTTTTGGGGTTCAGAAGATTTTGGTTTTCAGACAGTTGTGGGCTGTTGTTGCTCTGAGGGCCTTCCTGCTTGAGCATGGAAGAATGAGGAATTTTGTGGTCAGGGAGACAGTAGATGGGGCAGATGCTTGAACAACAGTATGATGACCAGGGCAACCGTCTGCCGCCTCTCTGAGGTGCCGCTTGATGACGATGTGCAATGTCTTGACCTTGATGAGGGCGTAAGGATTAGTGTGGGTGACCGCGAAATACGTCAATACCTGTTGGATAGTTATGGCATTACGGACTCTGTCAAGGTGCAGGAAATGGACAAGGAAAAGCGTAACGAAATAATCGTCCGTTGTCTGGAGAGAGGCACCGGAATGCGCCAGCTGTCCAGTTTTACCGGATACCAATAATCAAACACCCATTTAATACTTGTTAATATGAAGCAGGATGAGCTATGGAAAGCGAAGTATGACGAAATTGTGGAGTTCATAAAACAGAAACAGCGCAATCCGTCGAAGCATGACGCGGAGGAAAGAGGGTTATACTGTAACTGGCTGAAGTATAACAGGAAAATGTATAATTCCGGGGAGATGAAGGAGGAGAGGAGAGCGCAGTTTGAAGCACTGCTGGGAATGATGGATCAGTATAGGAGGAAGAATCAATACGACCCGAAGCACGCGCTGGAGGAGTATGGAGATCTCTTCAACTGTCCCGAGTGAGAGGGAGGAGGACGATGTCTATGAGGCGAGGATGCTGATTGGCATCGCCGCGCTGTGAGGTGGCAAGGGCAAGGTGTACGTGTCTATAGACCGGTTATTCGACCGTCACCGATTTGGCCAGGTTCCTGGGTTGGTCCACGTTGCAGCCGCGCATCACGGCGATGTGGTAGGCGAGGATTTGCAAGGGGACGGTGGCCAACAGCGGGGAATAGAGGCATTCCGTTTCGGGGATCTCGATCACGTAGTCGGCCATCTTGCGGGCCAGCACGTCTTTCTCGCTGACGATGGCGATAATCTTGCCGTCTCGGGCCTTCACCTCTTGGATGTTGCTGAGCACTTTCTCGTAGGTGCTGTGGTTCGTGGCAATGAAAACTACCGGCATGTCTTTGTCGATCAATGCAATGGGGCCGTGTTTCATTTCGGCGGCCGGATACCCTTCGGCGTGGATGTATGATATTTCCTTCAGTTTCAAGGCCCCTTCCAAAGCTACGGGGTAGTTCTGCAAACGGCCTAAATACAGCATGTTGCGTACGTCCTTGTATCTGGCGGCGATTTCTTTCACATGACCGCTATGGTCGAGGGTCCATTGGATTTTCTCGGGGATGGTGTCCAACTCCTTGATGAAAGCGGCGCGTTCCTCGTCTTTTATCGCGCCGTTGAGTTCGGCCAATCGCAAGGCGAGCATGGCCATCACGGTGACCTGTGAGGTGAAAGCCTTGGTGGAGGCCACGCCGATTTCGGGGCCAGCGTGGGTGTATATGCCGGCGTCGGTCGCCCGGGAGATCGAGGAGCCGATGACATTGCAGATGCCCAGCACGACGGCGCCTTTCTCCTTGGCCAGGTTGATGGCGGCCAGGGTGTCGGCGGTCTCGCCCGATTGGGAAACGGCGATTACCACGTCGTGCGGGGTGACCACGGGGTTGCGGTATCGGAACTCGGAGGCATATTCCACCTTGACGGGGATCTTGGCTATGTTCTCGATCATGTAGCTGCCCACCAGGCTGGCATGCCAGGAGGTTCCGCAAGCCACGAAGATGATGTTGTCGGCATATACGAGCTGTTTCTCATATTGGAGGATGCCGCCCAAGCTCACCGAATTGGTCTCGGGGTGCAGCCGCCCGCGCATGGTGTCGCGGACGATGGCCGGCTGCTCGAAAATCTCCTTCATCATGAAATGGTCAAAGCCTGCCTTCTCGATACTGTCGAGGTTCATCTTCAGCTCTTGCACGTATGGGATGGCCTCCACGTCCTGGATAGTCTTGATATGCAGCTCTTCGCCCAACTTGATGCGCACCACCTGCTCGTCCTCGAGGTAAACCACTTTCTGGGTGCGGCCCACGATGGGGGTGGCGTCGGATGCGACGAAGTATTCGCCGTCGCCGATGCCGATGACCATAGGACTGCCCTTTCGGGCGGCAATCAGTTCATCGGGGTGGCCCTTCTCCACGATGGCGATGGCGTATGCGCCGACCACGTGGTTCAGGGCGATACGGACGGCCTCGAAGAGATCGACATGCTCGCTCTGCTGCACGTCCTCGATGAGGTTGGTGAGCACTTCCGTGTCTGTGGAGGAGCGGAAGACAAATCCGCGCTTTTCCAACTCTTTGCGGAGGCTCAGGTAGTTCTCGATGATGCCGTTGTGTATCAACGCGATGCTTCCTGACTTGGAAAGATGCGGGTGGGCGTTGGTCTCGTTCGGCTCCCCATGGGTGGCCCAACGGGTGTGGGCGATGCCGATGTGGCCGCTGAGGTCTTGGCCCGCTGTCTTGGCTTCCAAATCGGAGACCTTGCCCTTGGCCTTGTACACGTTCAGCTGGTCGGCTGCGTTCAGCAAAGCCACGCCTGCACTGTCATAACCGCGATATTCAAGCCGTTTCAGGCCCTCGATAAGAATAGGGTAGGCCTCTTGATAGCCCACGTATGCTACAATTCCGCACATATTGATATTTTTTCGAAGATGTTTTTTTTTCGGCTGCAAAGATACAAAAGTTACAATAATGCAATATCCCGTTTTTGTTTTTGCGGAGTTTACTCATTTGGTTTTTTGTTTGGGTGAGCCGGCTTGCCCAAGCCATTCCCCGCTAACATCCTGAGTTTCCCTTTCGCCCGGGCTTTCTGCATGCATCGCAGCTCAGTCGTTCGGAAGAGTTGGTGCGTAAGCCCTGTCAGCCTGTCGCCGTCCGACCGTTCACTGCCATTTCGAGAGCCGTTTGGATTTTCGGCGAGAGATTGCCGACGAGGCGTCCTTGCGCGCCTTCAGCAGCAGCTTCCGGCCTTCGAGGTTGCGGGTATAGACAATCTCGCACTCCCCGATATGGTTCTCCCACAATTGCCTGAATGTCTCGACAACGCTCTTTTTGGCCGTCAGGATTGCAGGGACGGAGAAATAGTCGGTTTGCCTGATTTTCCCGAAGATTTTGTCCCGTTTGACGAGGAGGTAGCGGGGGTTGTCCACCGGGTCGAGGAACTCCTGCAGGGACTGTATGAACAGGTTGTTCTCCTGGGCGGGCAGGTTGGAACAACAGACAAAGAGCGCGCCGTCATCCTCGGAGACGTGCAGCCCGACATTCTTGATGGACGTTTTTATCAACCCCTGCGATGACAATGTCTCCAATACGGTGATGGCCACTTGCTTCAAAACACCCTCCACCGTCCCCGTCTTGAGGTATTTCATACCAACCACTCCAAAGAATATGCCTACAGCTGCCGCCGTGAGAACAGAGAGATGAATGGGCGGAAATACCCTTAAAAGAATCAAGTATGTCACGAGAACGGATGCCAAGAACGAGGAGACAATGAACTTGTACCCTTTGTACATCAAAAACCTGGTGGTCATTTTCGGGGTTTTGACACCTGTGGAGAGGCTCCTCTGCCTGGTGTGTCCATAACCGAGATACAATGCGTCTTTCCACCACTGCCGTGTCTGCTCCCGGTTGGGGGCGAGTTTCTTGGTGAGGTCTTTGAGACCTTTCACCTTGTTCTTCAGCGGGGTTTCAATCATCGGATTGGCACTGGGCGCTTCCAAAATGCGCTCTATCCCCGAGGTTATCTCGTGCTTGCTATAGTAGGCCGGCGCCTCGAACCCCTGGAATCTGGCGGAGAGTTGTATGAGGTCGTAAGTGTAGAGACAGATATTCTCCATATCATTGTCCGAAAAGGTCCCTGACAAAGAAGAATCTTCCTTTTCGGGGAAATCGATGGAGGCAAGGTGCCAGATGTTCGAGACCTTGTCCGGATGGTCTTTGTCGATTCGGATGGCGCGTCCCCGCATCTGGTTGGAGAGCATGTAGGAACTCACCGTGCTGGAGAGGATCAGCGAGTTGATGGCGGGCGCGTCCCAGCCCTCGCCGAGCAGCGCCTGCGTGCCGACCAGAATTTGCAGGTCGCCGGCGCAAAACATCTCCGTTATCATGCCGACAATATGGTTGCGGATGCCCATCTTGGGGATGATCCGAATATAGCCGGTGTCGTTCTCGAAGCGGCTGATTTTGAAGGAATCGTTCGGGATATTGTTGTCTGCCAATGCTTTATACAGCTTCCCGATGATATGCTCCGGCAACAGGATCAGCGAACCGCACAACACGCCAATGGCGATGTCCTTTTCGACAGCCCCCTTGAGCTTTCTCCAAATCGGCACCACCCCCATACTTTGGCAGGCGGTGTCGGTCATCTTGATATGGTCTGTCAGAATCACCATGCGCAACCGTTCTTTCAGCTGGGCATGTTCCAGCCGGACAATCTCGACGATGGAGTCCAGCTTTCCGACACTGCCGGCAATCAACCTCCGGATTTTGAGGCTTTCGTTGAGCACGACCTTCTTGTTGACCACAAGCCCCATTCTCTTGGCAATCTCGAAATAGTGCTCTTTTTTCGGATCCAAAGGCTTGAGCCATTCGGCCTCGTTTCCGAAAAAGCCGTTGAGGAACGCCGAGGCCTGCTGGAGATTGAATTTCGGCAGGTCCGCCTGGCTCGCGTCGAACAATTCCAAAAAGCTTTCTGAAATCCGATAGCCTTTGGCGTTCAGCAAGGAGGCTATGGCCACATAAAATGTCGGCGATTCGAGAAGCATCTCGATGTCGGATTCCCGCGCCTCGAAGAACGCCATCCCCGACAGGCTGTCCAGCAGCTCCGTGTCGTTTTGGAGCATCTCGACGAAAATCCCGACATTCTGGTTGTGCTTTTTCAGCAATTCCCGCTCGTTTTGCTTGAGGGGCGAGAACCAGACAAAGTCCTGATGGGGGCACAGGTCGCCGTTTTTCACCAGTTCCGGGATGGAGATGACCTCGTCGATTTCGCCGCAGAGGTCCTGGTAGCGTTTCCATTCGGCGTAGTCCGCGTCGTAGGGAGGCGTGGCCGTCAGGGCCAAGGTCTGCTTCGGCTTCAGGTGCTCGTTGAGGTAGGTCAGGGCTTTCCACCATTCTTTCCGCAGGTGGTGCGCCTCGTCGAAGCAAAGCATGGAAACCTCAGCGGCTTTCAGGATGGCGATGACCTCGTCGGCTTTTTCCTTCTTGAATCGGGCGGATGACGCGATGGAGTCGGTAGCGGTTTCTGTCTCTTCGTGTTCTGCATTTTCTTCCGAGTCCTCCCCCTCTTCCGAACGTCCGCAGAAAGCGGCCAACAGCGCCTGGTAGGTCGTCACTGTCAGGAGGCCGGGCTTCCGTATCACGGTGGAGACGATGCCGTAGTCTTTCTTTTGGAGGAAGGAGGAGCGGATACGGTCCCGCCATTGGTTTTTGATGGTGTTGGTGGGACAGAGTATCAAGGTAGGGCGCCGCAGCCGCGCGATGACCTCGATGCCGAGGGTGGTCTTTCCCGCGCCAGGGGCGGCCACCACATGGAGCTTCTTGTCGCGCACGTGATAGTCGAGGTTGTCCAAGATCCGCTGCTGGTAGCTTCTCCAGGTCCCGTTGAAATGCAGTATCGCTTTGTCCCCCATGTTGTTCTGCTAAAAACCAAAGGGCAAAAGTACAAAAAAATCCGGTTCTATTGTCGCCTGAGCACTTTTTGCACATCCTTTCGACTAACGCCTGGCGCTGCGCAGTCCTCCTGCGCCACGAACGGCTTGTTGGAAGCGATAATTTAGGCGGCAAGATCAAGAATTTGTTGCGCACAGGCAACAGTTTTCAAAAAAAATGTTGTTTGTGCGCAGCATTTTTATTATGAACTCTATCGCGGGTTGCAATAGGGCTTTGATAAAAACTCGCTGAATTCGCGAACACACATTTTCCCCGCCTCCGTCATCAGGCCGCGGCGTTCGAGGTCGGCGCAGCGCTGCCTGTTCAAGTCCGTCCAGTGGCTGTTCTTGCGGCGCGGCGAGAGGCGTTGCGCCAAGCGGCCGTCGGGCAGGCGTTTGCAGGTGCTGTCGATCCAGCCGAAGCAGAGGGCTTCCTCCACCACGTCGAGGTATGGCAGGCAGGGGCCGGGCAACGGTGCTTTGCCGCGGTATGTCGCCACCCAGCACTCCTTGGCTGTCAGGTGGTTGTCCGTGAGCCACTGCCGGAGCTGCGCACGGTCGGCGTATTCCAAAAGAAGGGTGATTTCCATGTTTTTAACAATATTATTTCTACAGTTCAAGTAAAATCACGCTTCTTTCACAAACAAGTCGTCCATCCTCACCTGCGTCTGTACAATGCCGCTGTGGGCGTTCTGTCGGACTCCGTAGGTGGTGATCATGACCAACTGCAAGGCTTTGCGCGTGTGAGTGGCTTCGCGGAACACCTGAAGTTTTTTTCTGAGCCTCTCCTCATAATCCTTGTCAATGGCAAATTCATCCACGGAGAACTTGATTTCGCCAATGTTGATCGTACGGTCGCGACGGTCGATGATGAGGTCAATCTGCGCCTTCCCGCTTTCCGAAGAACCATGCCAAGTGGAAATGTCCGTCAACAATGCGCTGATTCCGATGGCTTTCTTGATTTGGCTGATATGGTCTTTGCATACTTGCTCGAAGGTCTGCCCCGCCCAGCTGCTTTTTGCCGGGTTGTCGAGAAAGTGGCTCCAAAAATGTTCGTCGGGATTTTGCTTCCCTTTCAAGAAGCGAAGGTAAAACAGCGTGTAATAGTCGGAGAGCTGGTACACCACTTTTTTTTCATTGTATCCAAAGGTGTTATATGTTCTTGCGAACTGACTGTCCGACAGGTTTTTCAGCATTTCTGTGAGAAGTCCGTTGTCTTCTAAATGCGTTTCGTCGATGATTTCTTTCCGGGTGAGGCCCGATTTCCTCGCAGCCAATGCCTCAATGATTTTCAGGTATCCTTTCGAAGAACCGAACAGGGTTTCGTAAAGGTGGTCGAACTCATCCCACAGCGGGCCTTTAGGCTTGAAGAACACCGCATCGATGTTGGCGAGATAAGAGAGTTCGTTGTCGAGAAGTTTCAGATAGTATGGGATGCCACCCATCGTCATGTAGCACTCCACGATGTCGTAGCGGCTCCAGTGGATGCCCCGCGAGACCAGATACCTTTCCGTCTCCTGGAGAGTGAATGGCATCAGGTAGAGCCGTCGTGCGGCACGGTTGAACAAGCCTCCCTTGTCGGACAGGATTTTTTTGGTAATCCACGTGGTAGCGGAGCCGCACACCACCAGCATAATGTCGTTTTGTTGGGCACCCCAGCCGTTCCAGAAAGACTCGAAAGCCGCCAGGAACTCGCTCTGCCGGGTGTCCAACCACGGTAGTTCGTCAATAAAGACGATTTTCTTCCTGTCTTCGTTAATTTTTTTCAAGAGTTTCTTCAGCTCGGCAAAAGCCTCCAGCCAATCCGACGGCTCCTTCTTCACGTCGGCGCCGTATTCCTGCAGGGCGAGACAGAAGTTCTTGAGTTGCGTCTTCTTGGGTTTCTTGTAAAGTCCCGTAACCTTGAAATCGTACGTGTCGTCGAAGAACTCCTTGACAAGGAAGGTCTTCCCGACGCGGCGTCGACCATAGACGATGACGAACTCCGATTCCTTGGAGTTGCGGTATTTTTCCAACTGGCGGATTTCATACTCGCGCCCGATAAAGAGGTTCTTGTCCATAACGACTGTTTTTCCGGGTGCAAAAATAGCAAAAATATCATATCAAACTCACGTGCGGAAACACTGTTTTTTTTATGGGTTTCCGCACCCGAGTTTTACGAAAATACAACAAAATGGCTAAAATCAAGTGCGGAAACAGCATATTTTGATATGGTTCCCGCACCTGAGTTTCGCATCGCATTATCCTTTAACCTCCTCCAGCTTCCCCGTCTCCGAATCGATGATGAAGCCTCGCACCATGATGTCCTTTGGTACGAGCGGGTGGGTCTCACAGCCCTTCTGTGCCACGAAGGTTTTGTTGTATTCGATAATTTGGTCGATCATAATTAGTCGTTCTTCAAATTCTCCGCAAAAATAGAAAAAAACAAGCGAAAACTGAAACCTATAAGTTGCAAATACAAAAAATTGTATCTTTGCAGCACTATTCAAAAATCTGAAGAAGATGACGTTTGACAAAATCATTGATGACGGACGATTATGGGCCGTCCGCTTTGACAAAGACAATCAGAATGCCTTGCATAAAGTGTTGAATCAATGGCGTGATGCTGAATGGTTGGCTGATTTTTTCACGCAAAACCTTGATGACCTGATTTCTTATTTCAGGATTACAAACATTGAAGATGCCATTTATCAGACTATGGAAGACAGGGATGAGTTGGCTTGCATCATTATGGATATTTCCCCGGATGCCAATCTAGACCGCTTTTTCCGTCCACTTGAAAACAATCGGTTAAGTGAAATGATACTTGGGAAAGAAAAAGGACGCCCTCATCGCAGAAGTTGGTTGCGTTTGTATGCCATCAAATTGAGCGTGGGCATTTATATCATCACAGGTGGTGCCATCAAATTGACAAGAACAATGCAAGAGCGGGAACACACTTTGCAAGAATTGGAAAAGATGGAGAAAGTGAGGAACTTTCTGATTCGGGAACATGTATTTGACGAGGACAGTTTCACAGATTATCAACAGGAGGTGGAATTATGACACAAGAACAAGCTATCGCACGGCTAAGCCGTTACCAGACCGAGAAACCGTCGGAGTGGCAGGTGGAAGAAGAGAAAATCCGCTACGCCAAAAGCAAAGGCTGGTTGCAATATTCTCGCAAGATAGCCATTAAAGTGGCTGTGTCAATGAAGCGGCAAGGCCTTTCCCGACAAGACGTTGCTGACAGAATGGGATGCTCGCCTCAGTACATTTCCAAGTTGTTGAAAGGAGAGGAAAATCTCTCCCTGGAAACAATCTGCAAGTTAGAAGACGCGCTGAACATTGCCATCTTGCAGTATGAGTTTGCGTAAAATTCGGGGTACAACTTCCCGCAAACACACAGAGTCGTGATGGTCACAACGATGACAAATCACTCTTCATCCTGCTTCACAGCACTCTCCGGCCACACTACTTTGCCGTTACACGAAACCGTCCACATCTCTCCATAGTAATTATCTGTCATGTATTTCACGAACTCATCAATCCACTTGTCGTTTTTATCCACAAACTGTAACAATCCATCAGCATCTACCCATAAAGCAGACCAATAGCTCTCTTCTCCAAGACTCCTACAAACATAATCCGGCAGATCCCTGCCAGGATAGTTGTCCACCACAACTCCTCGTTCGTTGACATTCACGACCATCCACGTTAATGGTTTCGGGCTGTCCAACCGGGAAACACACTCCTGATATACTGCGTTCCATTCCTGCCCAACATGTGCGTGCAGAAATTTTATTAGCGGCGTGTAATCGTAACCTGTCTGGTAGCTTGAGTTATGCCGCTTAATGGGCAAATGTTCGGGAAATACATCTTGCTTTTTACCTCGCTCATAGCGGTATTTCAACTTAGGTGTGCTAACGTAATGCCAATACCCGTTGTGCGTCCGCTTGTTCACTTTTCGGTAAAGCGGCGGCTTGCCGTCTTTTCTGTTGTGCCCCATCTTTCAGTGCATTTGAAACAATTTATAAGATGCATTCTTTTTCTGAATTATCCCCTTGAATTTTGTAAATGTCCTGTCTGCGTTTTTCTGCGAGTTCTGCGGGCATATAATTGTCCCGCAGAACTCGCAGATTAGCGCAGATTGTCACACTGTTTTTGCAAGACCTAAAGGGATAATTCTGCTCTTTTTTATAGCACGGCAGCCACTTTTCTGATGTTTTTCAGCATATCCAGTATGGAAGAATCCTTCCGCGCTGTCTGCATATTATATTTCATCTGAAGATACATGAGCGAGTCGGCTGGCACGTCAAGAGCGGCCTCAAACATCAGTGCCGTTTTGGCGGTCAACGGACGTTTGGCATTAAGGATTTCGTTGACTACTGAATAGGTCAACCCCATACTTTCGGCCAACTGGCGCTGACTGATACCGCGTTCTTCAATTTCGTCCTTGAGAACTTCGCCCGGGTGTGTTGGATAAGCTCCGTAACCTAAATTTCCCATATCTAATTTTCCTGTTA
Organism: uncultured Bacteroidales bacterium; assembly: GCA_946186495.1. Lineage (GTDB taxonomy): Bacteria > Bacteroidota > Bacteroidia > Bacteroidales > WCHB1-69 > F23-D06. Next base: position 23,191 of record CAMHNQ010000027.1, on the reverse strand, counting down.
TTTATAATGATTAGACAATTCTATGATATTACAAATGGTAATACCATCGTTAGCTGACGCCTTAAATTCAATCCGATATTGGTCATTGACTCGTACAGATTCCAAACCTGCTTTATCACCCACCAATTTCTCGTAATGAAGAGCCCTATATCTATACAGATCTATCACTTTTTCCACCGAATCGAGAATATTGACCACACGAACATATCTTCTAACAATATGAGGCTGATAGCGATGTTGTTTGTCTTTAGTTTCCCCATAGTAGAACGGTTCTCGCAAGTATTCTTTCTCAAATTTCACTTCCATACCTTGGTATGATTTCAGGCCGCAAAGATATAATTTTTTTTCAAAGTTCGCAAAAAAAGCGAATATGATTTCAATACGGTTGTGAGCTAAGTGCAAAAGATTTTCCAAGATAATATTCAGCACGCTCCTCCGTTGTATCTTCCTCACCATCTTTCAATCAATATGGGTCATATCGCTTATTTTCTTTCGAATCACGGCAAGCAGTTGAGATACAAGGCGATGCCGTTCCTAAACCTGTTTTTTGTCATCGTCTCTGTGGCGTTGAACCACCGCTTCAACGGCGGCTTCTGCGTGTTCGTGGTGTGGGCCGCGGTCGTGCAGGTACTGAGCTTCCTGAACATCATCCTGTTCACTTGGTTGGAGCGCACGCCGTTGTGGCGGCCCAATGCCCTGATGTGCGGCATCAGCACGGGCGTGTTTCTCTATTGGTTCTGTTTCACCTTTCCCGACAACATCATCCTGCCTATACCGCAATGGTTCCTGTTTGTGTTGATATGGTGCAATCTGGTGCATCCCGTCAACAAGAAGGTGCGGCTTTGGTATGCGGCAGGTTTGGCGATGTGTGTCGTTTTTGTGCTGTGGAGCGGTCTGACCTTCCGTTCGGCGGCGAACGGGGTGCGCAGTGGCGAGTACGACAAGCGCAACCCGATGACGGAACGGATTTTAGGGATGCATTTCCGCTATCACACTCGGGCGTGCCCGTATGACGGCTGGCGTCCGCCGTTGCACGACCCCGCCATGGTGATCGGAATGCGCCTCAACGGGGATCGGGACCCGCTTGCCCCGATATGCCTGGAGGACAGGCTGATACTCTATCATACCGTCTTTCCCGACCGTCCGGTGATGGCCCGTTGCGCCTGCAGCGTGGAGTCCGAGAAATATGGATATTTCACTGACAATCTGTGGAAAACGTTGTCTTTCCCGCCCGCTCCAAAAATAAAATATGAGAGGTTGTTGTTAGGTCACAAAATGTATAACAATCAATATCTGCAAGAGGCCGGGCTTCCGTTCACCGTGTTGGATGACCAATGCAAAATGCTGGCAGCCAATTGGGAGGGCCGCTGCGACACCATCGTGGTGCCCGACACCGCCGCCTGTTTCAAAGAGGTGGCCTTAGTGGAGTTCGATGGCCGGCGAATATACCGCTTCATCTGCGAAAAAGAAGATTCCTGTTTGTTGGCGATGCTGATGACTCCCTCCGGCCAGCGTTTTGTCACAGACACCTTTAATTTGCAGCTGGAGCCCTATCTCTTTTCCAAGGAATCCCTCGGAAATGGCCAGGCGGTGGAGATTTACTACCTCGACCGCGATGTGCGCGACACGGTGAGGATACGGGCGGTGGAATGAGACTTTTTAGAGCTGCCACAGACTGTTGCGATATCCTTGCGCATTGTCGGAAAAAAATATTATTCAAATTTCGCAAGTATGTCTCAGACTGTTTGAGGAAATTTGTCTTTGAACGGGGGAGATTCCGTCAGTTCCTATCGTCACTGGCGCACCATTCCGCCGCGAACGCAGTGAGCGAGCGGAATCTCCATCGGAAAATCACGAAAACACGCCAACAGCCCCGACAACTCGTCCCTCTTGGCTAACTCGAAATTCTCGAAACGGAAGGCCGGACGGCTGTCGGTAATAGCCTCCCTCGGGATGTGGCTCAAGGCCAAGTTTCTGTATGTATTCTGTAGCGTTCATAATTTATTTTGGATTCGTACAACATATTTTATAATACCGCTTCCGTATCACCACTAACCGCACCAGCCAAATCGCGAAGAAGACATTGGAAAGAATCTTGTAGAGCGGGGGCATGGTGACGAACCAGGAGACGATCCACAGGACGAGGTCGATGTCGAACAGGACGTTCCAGAGGCGTTCGCGGTCGTGGAACGTGCAGAGTACCTCCCCGTTTTGCGGTATCTCCACCTCTGTGGTGGATGACAGCGACAGGTCGATGCTCTTGCCGCTTTTGCCCAACCGCAGGGGGCCGCCGAACTGCACCCGGAGGCTGTATTTTCCGGGCGGTGCCTCAATGCGCAGATCGTGGTCCCTCATCATCCCGGCGAAAAAACCGTTGATGAAGACCGCGTGTGGCAGCTTCGGCTCGTACCAATGGCGGATATGGCGGACGATCAGCACAATCCCTCAATCTCCTCCAACTTCCCCGTCTCCGAATCGATGATGAAGCCTCGCACCACGATGTCCTTTGGTACGAGCGGGTGCGTCTTGATGGTCTCGACGGTTTTGCGGACGGAGGTCGGGGTGTCCTTGAAGCCCTCTAACCAGTGGTTCAGGTCGATGCCGCATTGGCGGATGGTGTCGAGCGTCTCGTCTGTCACGCCGCGGGTGATCATCTCGTGGTGGAAGTGGTCGTAGCTCATGTGGCAGGCCCCGCAGTGCGAGTGCGCCACCACCATGATCTCCTCCACCCCGAGCTCGTAGATGGCCACAATCAGGCTGCGCATCGCCGAGTCGAAGGCGGAAATCACCAGCCCGCCCGCGTTCTTGATGATCTTCGCATCGCCGTTCTTCAGCCCGAGCGCGGCGGGCAGCAGCTCCGTCAGCCGCGTGTCCATACACGACAGTACCGCCAACTTCTTGTCGGGGTACTTGTCGGTGAGGTATTGTTCGTAGCCCTTCTGCGCCACGAAAGTTTTGTTGTATTCGATAATCTGGTCGATCACAATTAGTCAATTTAATATGGGCGCAAAAATACAAAAAATCAGTTTTCTGGTATATTTGCAGGACGAAGAGCATATGTAATATCTATTGTTCTATCGCACATTATCACAAATGAGTTTTTTACAATTATTTGTTAATTAACACGCTTATAATTAGTATATTGCGATTTTTCTTGTCTTTGCCGCCTGATTTTTTGACAACGAAATATTGTATGGCAGAACGACATCCAACAAATATGACCATGAAAATTTTGGCACACTATCCAAATGGAGGAAAAGTGTTGGTTTACAATAGTATTGATAGAAGTACTGGCGATTTTAGGCGTGTTTTCGATTGTGCCAAATTCTTTGCTCACCAAGGTAAAACGGTTATCTTGCCCCAAAATTGGACGTGCCTTATAAGAACCCCGCATACGACCAAATATATGGTACGTTGAAAGACACCGCATACTATGGCAAATGCCCGGATTTGCAAGTGGATGGGGTGCGACATCCGGCTTCTCTTTAAAGCAGAATAGCAGGATTTTCGTCCTGCCACCTGAATCGTCGAGCCCGCAGACTCGACAGCTGAAACCGAAGTTTCAACCTCGTTGCAAAAATACTATTTTTTTATAGTGTAGTCTTCTGGGCGTGTTCCTTTGCGAACGATGATGACTTTCTGCCAATCGGTGGTGTCAATTTCGATGTAACCCCAATCGCGCAAGTTTGCCAATGCGGCACTGGCATTGGCGGCATGGTCGCTGCCCGGATGATGAATGATCTTTAGCTCAAGTATGTAATTGCCTCTGAAATGACCAGGTTCGCTGTACCTACATACATCTCTTGAATGCCATTCAATCTGATTCGCCACCGAAGTCACATCGTCGTGCAATGTTATGGAGACACTTGATTTACACCCATTCGAAATTCTCCTTCCCCGCGCCCACCTCGAAGTGGCATTTGGCGATGCCGAGGTCGAGTTTGGCATAGCCGATGAGGGAGAACTTCGCCTTGGCCTCCACACGGTTGTCGTCGTGCAGGACAAACACGAACTTCTGCTGGTTGACGGCCGTGGGCGCCAATAATGCAGCCTCCACGCCACGCCCGAACCACGCGGGGAAAGGCTTCCCGTGGTCGGCGGTGCGCTGGTCTTCCGTCACGTCGGCTCTGGTCCGCTTCTGCGGGTGCTGCACGCCTTGCGTGGCCCCGTAGCCGAGCGACACCACGCAGACGAGCGTCTCGCCGTCGTCCACCTTGTACTGGTCGGGTTGTTTGCGGAAGGAGAGTCCCACCCAGCAGGTGTTCAGTCCGAGCGTTTGCGCCAACAGGATCACCTTCTCACCGTAGTAGCCGAGTTTCACATCGTCGCCCTTCTTGCAGATCATGGCGATGTAGTTGCGCACGCCGCGAAACTTGCCATACTTGGCCATCCCGCCGGCAAAGGCGTTGGGTTCCTCTGTCACTAACTGTATATGCAGCCCGCCCTCGCGGTTGCACTCGTCGATGAGGGTTTGCAATTGCTGGACCTTCTCCGCCTCGATGGGCTTTTCGATGTATTGCCGCACGCTGTGGCGGGCAACGATGGCTTCTTGTAAGGTCATAATGGGTCTATTTTATGGTTATTCTTTACACATTCGTTCTATCAACGCCTTATGCTGCGGGTACAGCTTCAGCAACCCCTCCTTCTTGGCCAACTCGAAGTTCTCGAATCGGAAGGCCGGACCGACGGCACATCCGACGAGGCAGAAGCCGCGTTTGGAGGGAATCTCGGCGGCAAACCACTGCTCCGGCTGGATGACCACCTGCATTTCGTCTTGCTCGGAAAGCCGATGGACGGCCAAGGTTCCGTCGGGATCAATTACATAGATATTGAGCGGTTCGCCCGCATGGAAATACCAGATTTCCACCATGTTGTGCAGACGGTGGAACGCCGACATGTCGTTGGCGGTCAGCATGTAATAGATGGTGGAGACGGGCTTTTCACCCGTCTCGTCATTGCCGAACAGCTGGCGGTAATAACCTCCTTCCGGATGTGGAACGAGACCCAGTTTATGGATGTATTCCGTTGCGTCCATTACATACTCTCCTTCAGTATCTCCGTGACATCTGCGGGTTTCAAATCCATATAGCCGGCCGGATAGCAGATGGTGCCTTGGGTGATGCCGGGGATCATCTCTTCAGTGGCGCCGAGCTCGCTGATGGTCAGCGGCAGACCGATTTCCAGCATCCAGTTCTTCAAGGCTTCGAGACCGGCTTCGGCAATCTGTTCATCGGTCTTTCCATCAGGGCAGACGTTCCAGACATTCTTGGCGAAACGTACGAACTTGGCCAGACCGGGCTTCATGGCACGCTTGTAGTAGGCCATCGAGACGGCGGCCAGGCAGAAACCGTGCGGAGCGTGCGTCCATGCGCCCACGCTGTGACCGATCATGTGCACCATCCAATCTTGCGTTTTGCCGCATTTGAGCAGCGTGTTGAGTGCCCAGGTGGCCGTCCACATGATGTTGGAGCGGGCTTCGTAGTCCTGTGGGTTCTTCACCGCCGCGCGTGAGGAGACAATGAGACTGCGCATCAGCCCTTCGGAAAGGTAGTCGCTGGTGTTGTCGTCGAAATCGGAGAAATACTGCTCGAAGATGTGGTTCATGATGTCGTAGATGCCCGCCTTCATCTGTTCGTCGGGTACTGTCATCGTGTATTTCGGGTTGAGGATGGAAAATTTCGGCATCAGACGAGCGTCGAACACGTGTCCCACCTTGAATTTATGCTCAGCGTCGGTAATCACCGAGCCACCGTTCATTTCCGAGCCGGTGCCCGCCATCGTGAGGATGCAACCGATGGGCAGGATACGTTGGCCCGCGTCAGGATGTTTGCCCTGCAGCCAGAATCTGTCCCAATAGTCGCCGTCATAGAACACCGAGGCAGCCACGCCCTTGGAGTAGTCGCAGACGCTGCCGCCGCCGAGGGAGAGGATCATATCGACATTGTGTTCGCGGGCGATTTTGACGCCTTCGTGCAGCTTCTCCAACGTGGGGTTGCTCATCACGCCGGGGTTCTCCACGATGGTTTTGCCGGCCGCCTTCAGGATGGCCACCACCTCGTCATAGATGCCGTTCTTCTTCACGCTGCCGCTACCGTAGTTCAGCAGCACAACAGGTCCGTAGTTCTTCAATTCGTCCTTGAGATAGTTCAAAGATTCATCACCAAAGTACAATTTGGTGGGATTGTGGTACGAGAAATTTCCTAACATATTTTTATTGTTTAATTGAAATCATTGTGTTCTCTATTGTCTTACTTGTTTTGGACTTCTATATAACAACTGTTGTTTCGTTTGTTTGCAGGAGTGTCGTCATTCCTGGCGACCTTTTCGCGGCAGGAATGACGCAAATCCTAAGCCGCTGCAAAAATAGTTTTTTTCTCAATCTCTGTTGCCTGTTGTCCTTTGTCTATTGCCCAAAAAAATATTACTTTTGCGCTTTCGTTTTCTGACATCAAATTTTATTGAATATAAAGAAACTTTTTATCGCAATCGCGCTGCTGGCATTGGTTTGCGACTGCACGAAGAAATAGGAGCAATCCGGTGACAAGGTCATCGGAAAACCCGAAATCCAGGTCCAAGATGGCCGATTCACCCCCGAGGTGATGTGGGCTTCGGCCAAGCGTGGACCGAGGAGATCAGTGGCGACTACGGCGGACTCTGCATGCAGGACTATATGCGTGCAGCGGACTTCTTCGCCGACAGTGTGAAACAGATTGACAAAGAGCGACTTGGCGCATGCGGCGCCAGCTTCGGCGGCTACAGCGCCTATTGGCTCGCCGGTCACAACCACGACGTGAAGGGCTACAACGACGGTCGTCGTTTCAAGGCCTTCCTGGCGCACAACGGCATGTTCAACTTCGAACAGCAATATTTAGAGACGGAAGAGATGTGGTTCGACAACTGGGACATCGGCGGTCCTTACTGGGATTGGAACAACCCGCAGGTCAAGAAGAGCTACGCCAACTCCCCGCACCTGTTTGTGGATAAATGGAACACCCCGATTTGCGTGATCCACAGCGAGTTCGACTTCCGTATCGTGGCTTCCGAGGGTATGGCGGCCTACAACGCCGCGCAGATGCGCCACATCCCGAGCCGTTACCTCTACTTCCCGGACGAGACCCACTGGGTGCTGAAACCGCAGAACAGTCTCCTCTGGCATCGCAATTTCATCGATTGGTTCGACACGAATCTGAAATAGATTGCGGAAACTTTTGCGGAAATGCAGAAAAGCGCGGAAACTTTTGGAGTTCCCGCGCTTTTCTTTTATCAATCGGATTTTATACTATCCTTCAGGACGTGATTATAATCAGAAATTTTCGAGCAGCTTCACGGAGTTGAAAATGGTCTTCTCGCGCGCCTCGTTGCCGTATTTATCGACATCCACGATGTTGCGCGGGCTGTGGGTGATGCAGACGGGGCCGTTGAGGCATCCGCCGTTGCAGGCCATCCCTTCGAAGAAGTTTTCGGTGGCTTTGTTGAACTTCAGCCGGGTCAGCGCGGCCTTGCATTCCGCGATGCCGTTCATGGCAATCGGTTTCACGCCTTGCACGCCCATCGCCTCCGCCACATCGGCGACGCCGTGGGCGATACCGCCCGATTTGGCGAAGATACGGCCGTAGTAGGAAGCGTTGTTCAGCTCCGAATCCTCCATCTGGGTGGTGTCGATGCCGCGTGCATCCAAAAAGGCCTGCAACTCCTCAAACGACATCACACTGTCGATGGCCCCGCCGGTCTTTTCCAGCCGGTACTCCAACTTCTTGGAGGTACACGGTCCGATGAAGACGATCTTCGCCGTGGGGTCGGAACGTTTGATCAGACGTGCCGTTTCCACCATGGGCGACACTGAGCTGGAGATGTACTGGGTCAATTCGGGGAAATTTTTCTCCACGAAGGAAACGAACGACGGACAGCACGATGTGGTGAGCAGTTTCTTCTCCTCCCACTCCTTGGCCTCGCGGTAAAGCGTGATGTCCGCGCCGAGAGCGGCCTCCACCACATGATGGAAACCTAATTTGCGGATGGCCGTGACCACCTGCGTGACCCGTCCGAAACGGCACTGGCTCACGATGGCGGGCGCAATGACCGCATAAACCTTGTATTTCGTGTTGTTCTCCGATTTTTTCAGGATGTCAATGATGTCCAACACCAGCGATTTGTCGGAAATGGCACCGAACGGGCATTTATAGACGCAGGCCCCGCAGGAGATGCACTTGTTGTTGTCAATGGCGGCCTTCCGGTTCTCATCTATCGAAATCGCCTTCACCGGGCAACTCACCATGCAGGGACGGTGCTGGAGGATGATGGCCGAATAGGGACACGCTTGCGTGCATTTGCCACATTCGATACATTTGTCTTTATCCACCGTAGCCCTGTGGTTCACAATGGTGATGGCGTCTTTCGGGCAAACCTCCTTGCAGCTGTGTACCATGCATCCGCGACAGGCCGGAGTCACATAGATTCCGTCGATGGGGCACTCGTCGCAGGCGCTATCGATGACCTCAATCACGTTGGGGTTTTCCTTGTCGCCGCCCATCGCCATCTTGATCCGGTCCTGCAAAATGGCGCGTTCCTTGTAGATGCAGCAGCGGGTCTCCGCTTTCGGGCCGGGACTGAGAAGCTTGGGGACTTCCATGTAAGCGTCCTCCAAGCCACCCTCGTAGGCACGGCGGATAACCTCCTTCAGGACTTTATATTTAACTAACTGTACATCAGTGTCAAATATCCGATTTGAATTCATATTGATTGTTGTTTTGTTGAGGGTTAATAATAATTGAGTTCAACGATTTTACCCATCTTGCGCAAATTTTCGGTAATCTTCTCCACCAGTTTCAGCTTCATCGTGGTGTCGATGGGCAAACCCTGGTGCGCCACGTTGACGCTTTGTCCGACGAAGAAGGTGATATGTGTGGCCTTCTCAAAGAGGAAGTCCGCCAAAAGCGAGGCGCCGTCCTGCTTGGTGAAGGTCTTCGGGGTAAGGTCATCGATGGAAACGTATTTTTCCGAGAGTTGCAGCAGTTTGCGCAGGGTGAGCACGCCCTCGGTGGTAAGGTCAATGCCTTTGATGTATCCGATGGGCGGAACCTCCTTGTCGGGGAAGTCGAAGCTGGTTTTGAGCTCCGTTTTCAGGTACCTTGCCACAATGGTGGAGCTGGTGCCGCCGCAGACAATCTTCTTGGAATGTCCCTCCAAAAAGTTCTTGATGTAGTAGTCGTCTTTCTCTTTATCCACGGGCGGTCCCACCATGATGTTGACATCCAGACGCTGACGAATCCTGACGGCGGCCACGGTGGTGTCGTCGCCGGGTTTGTCGGCATAGAGGTCGTTGCAGGCGGCGGCGAGCATGCAGGCCACCGCGCGGGCGGACATCTCGGGCTTGATGTTGTTGTCGAGATGCTCCATGATCTGAGGCCGCTCCCATCCGAAGTTGAGGATCATACCGATGCCGGCGTGAATGGTGCCGTCGGACATGACGATGATGATGTCGTTCTCTTCGAGATTGAGTTCAGAACGATAAACACGCTTGCCACAGACATTCAGCTCTTCGCGCTCGAAGTTCTGGCATTTGCCGTTATGGTAATAGATGGCTTCCGGATTGTCAAACTCGAACAGTTCTCCCTTGCCCTCTTTGTTGACGTGGATGATGGAGAACGTGGAATACGCCACCCCACGCTCCGCACACACGGGCAGCGTCTGGATGATAGTCTCCACGCATTCGTAAATGTCGATTTCGTTGGCGGCCATGGTACACAAAATCTTGGAGGTAAGCGTGGAAAGAATGTTCGCCTTCACGCCGCTCCCTAAACCGTCAGCCAGCACTAACGTGGTGTAGTCGCCGTTTACCGTGCAGGCCACGTTGTCGCCGCACAGTTCTTCGCCGTAATGGTTCAGCGAAGTGCATCCTGTTTCTAAGCAAAGTTCCATCACTCAGAGACTTTTTCTTCGGTTAACGTTTTCTTCAGCTTCAACAGGGCCACCTTGGTCTCGGCAGTCGTCTCGCCCAACAGCGACGCAATCTCCTGAGCCACACGCATTTGCTTCTTAATCACATCGTCGGTCGTGGTCAGCGTCTCCATCTTCACCTTCATGATCCGCTTCTCATAGTCAACGGTGTCTGTGACATCCTTCATAATGCCGAAGATGAGGTTCTGGTTGGCCAGATAGTTAATGGACAAGTCCACATACTTGCCTGTGCTCGTGACAAGTTCCTTCTTCAGCTCGATGTTCTTCTTCTGGGCGTAGGCGTTGCAGAAGTCGATGGGGTTGAAGTAGTCGATGGCGGGATGCCCTTTGGCGTTGGGATCCTCAATGCCTAACAGTTCGCGTCCGCGGCGGTTGATTTCCAGGATGTTCATGTCCGGGTCGAGCACCACGATACCTTCTGGGCTGTTTTGGATCACCTCCACGGAGAAAGACTCGGCGCGCTGGCGCATGTAAGGCAGGCAGATGTCGATGTCGGCATAGCCATTATAGACCGCCCATGCTTTCTCGCGGCAAGTGGCGTAGCCGCAGGAACCGCAGTCGAGTTCGTCTTCCGGTTTGAACTTGCCGGTCTTGTGCAGGATGGCTTCGATTTCGCGTTCGGGGGCGGGCATACTGTGGCTGCGGATTCTCGGATGAGCCGTGGCGAGCGGAACTTCCACTTGCACCGGCGTCTGTGCGGCGGTAAGTTGGCGTTTCTCGGCAGTGACATACTTGCGGATGTCCGACATGGCCTTGACGGAACCGCCATTCTTCTCCAACGAACAGGGTCCGTTCACGCAGGCATCCTCACAAAGGTTCATCTCGAGCACCACATGATCCATGTGTTCGATGTTTTGCAACGCCTTGACACACTTCATCGGGCCGTCGATGGCGATATAGTCATAGCCCTCCGGCAGTTCCGGGAAAGAGTGGATGATGCCCTGAGGAATGGGGTATTCCTTCGCCAGGTTCGGCATTCCGTTCCGTTTCTGCAACATGACGTTGGTGATTTCGTCAATCTGCACCCCTTTTTCCTTGAAAAGTTCCACCACATCCTCGAAAGTCAGGACATTGTCAATGAGGTGGCATTCCTCCGCTTCGCGCTTTTTGGCGATGCAGGGGCCAACAAAGACGATCTTGGCCTCCGGATGCTGTTTCTTGAGAATTTTGGCGTGAGCCACCATAGGGGAATCGACAGGCGCCAAATACTTGAGCGCCATCGGATAATACTCTTGAATCATTCGGCATACGGCCGGACAAGCGGACGTTATGAAGTTTTTGAACTGTCCGGATTTCAGAAGGTTGGCGTACTCTTGGGTTACCGCCTGTGCGCCGACAGCCGTCTCTTCCGCATCAAAAAAGCCCAGTTTGGCAAGCGCCAATTTCATCACTCCGAAGTCGGAAAGTCCAAAACTGGAAATGAACGAGGGGGCGACACTGGCAATCACTTTGTCGGGACCCGCCAGCAGGGCGCGCACCTCGTTGATCTCACTGTGCACCACCTTCGCGTTCTGCGGGCACACAAGCATGCAGTGGCCGCACAAGATGCATCTGTCTTCGATAATCTCCGCCTGATGTCCTTTGATGTCAATGGCTTTCACCGGACATTCGCGCAGGCATTTGTAGCAGTCTTTACATTTCGCATTGCGAAATTCCAAATATAATGACATCTCCCCGGCTTATAATTCGATTAAAGGATAGACTTCTTTCACAAATATCTCTTCCACATTCTCCTTGGTAACGTTGTGGAGAATGATGCTGCCGTCTTCTTCGAGCGTGGTGGCTTTCTGCTTCATGCTGTCGGAAAGACCGTCTGCTCTGACATTCACACCTTTGGCGCAATGTCCCAGACAGAAGCTGGCCTGCAATTCCACCAGATCTTCCACATCGTATTTTTTCAAGATGTCTTTTAAGGATTGGATGACATCGTAAGAACCTTTCAAATGGCAGGAGCTGCCAACACAAACTTTAATATTCATCATTGTTTTTGTTTTAATATTTTTCTAAAATTGATTGTTGTCCTCTCTGTCGGCTTTGTACGCAGGCGCCCCGTTTACACGAGGCCACCTGCTTCAAAACACGATTCACTCAAAACTAACCTTTTGAAACGAGTGACCCCCCATTTTATTATTCACCATAATAGGCTTGTTTGTATATGTCGATAATTTCACTGACAAGGGGATATTTCGGGTTGGCGCCGGTACACTGGTCGTCGTGTGCCTTCTCGGACAGCGCAGCGACATTCTCCATGAACAATTTCTCATCCACACCCTCTTCCTTGATGCTCATCGGCATGTGCATGTCCTTCATCAACTGGCGGATGGCCTTGATGAGATTGTCAATGCTCTCTTCGTTGTCCTTGCCTCCGAACCCGAGGAAACGGGCGGCTTTGGCCAATTTCTCATCCGCGATGAAATGATCATATTTCGGAAATGGAACGAATTTATTCGGTTTCAGTGAGTTATACTTCACAACGTAGGGCAACAGGATGGCGTTGGCACGGCCGTGCGGGATATGGTAGTCGCCGCCTAACTTGTGGGCCATGCTGTGGTTGAGACCGAGGAAGGCGTTGGTGAAGGCCATACCGGCGATACAGGAGGCGTTGTGCATCTTTTCACGGGCCCTCAAGTCGAACTGACCGTTTTCGTATGCACGTTTCAAATAGCTGAAAACGAGATCCATCGCCTGCAGAGCCAAACCGTCGGTGTAGTCATTGGCCATGTTGGAGATGTAGGCCTCGATGGCGTGGGTCAGTACATCCATGCCGGTGTCCGCAGTGGCACGCTTCGGCAAAGAAACGACGAACTGCGGGTCGATGATGGCCACGTTGGGCGTCACGGCGTAGTCGGCCAGCGGATACTTGATACCGCGCTTCTTGTCGGTGATGACCGTGAAGGCCGTCACTTCGCTGCCGGTGCCGGAAGTGGTCGGGATGGCGACCATCTTGCACTGGTTGCCCAAGTGCGGGAATTTCACCACACGCTTGCGAATGTCCATGAACTTCTGGCGCAAGCCGTCGAAAGAGGTCTCGGGATGCTCGTAGAAGAGCCACATTCCCTTGGCCGCGTCCATGGCGCTACCGCCGCCCAACGCGATGATCACGTCTGGCTGGAACGAACGCATCTCAGCCACGCCGCGCATGATGGTCTCCACATCCGGATCCGGCTCCACATCGGAGAAAATCCGGTAATGACAAGGCTCGCTGCGCTTGTTGAGATAATAGGTGACTTTATCGACATAGCCGAGCTGCACCATCATCGGGTCGCTCACGATGAACGCCTTGCTGAAGCCTTCCATGTGCTCCAGATATTGCACTGAACCGTACTCGAAATAAACTTTCGGCGGAATCTTGAACCATTGCATATTGACTCTTCTTTTTGCGATTTTCTTTTTGTTGATAAGGTTTACGGTGGAGACGTTGGCTGTCGTGCTGTTGTGACCGTATGAGCCGCAGCCGAGGGTCAACGACGGGGTGTTGGTGTTGTAGATGTCTCCGATGGCGCCTTGCGATGACGGGGAGTTGACGATGATACGGCCCACTTTCATGGCTTTGCCGAACTTTTCGATCAGGTCGCTGTTGGTGCTGTGGATGATGGCCGTGTGGCCGAGACCGCCCATATCGAGCATCTTGCGGCACATCTCAAAACCTTCCACATGGTTGTTCACCACGTAGTAGGCCAGCACCGGCGACAGTTTCTCGCGGGAAAGCGGGTATTCCGGACCCACATCCTTCAGCCGCGCAATGAGAATCTTGGTTCTCTCGGGAACCGTCACACCCGATTGTTGCGCAATCCAGTAGGGCGATTTGCCCACCACGTCGGGATTGACCGCACCTTTCTCTGAGTTGATGACGAAATCGGATACCTTCTTGATTTCCTCCTCGTTCAAGAAATAGCAACCGTTCTCCTTCATGTAGGATTCGAACAGATTGGAAATCACTTTGTCCACGATGACCGCTTGCTCGGAAGCGCAAATCATGCCGTTGTCGAAAGTCTTCGACATCATGAGGTCGGTGCAGGCGCGTTTCACGTTGGCGGAAGTCTCAATGTAGCAAGGAGCGTTGCCGGGTCCGACGCCGAGGGCGGGTTTGCCGCAGCTGTAGGCCGAGCGTACCATGCCGGCACCGCCAGTAGCCAGAATCAACGAGACCTTTGGATGGTTCATCAAAGCCATAGTAGCCTCCACAGAAGGATGTTCGATCCATTGGATACATGCCGCAGGAGCTCCTGCCGCCACGGCCGCGTCACGCAAAATCTTGGCAGCCGCCACTGACGACTGCTGTGCGGACGGATGGAATCCGAAGATGATCGGGTTGCGGGCTTTTGCGCAAATCAACGACTTGAACATGGTGGTGGATGTCGGGTTCGTCACCGGCGTCACGCCAGCCACAATACCTACAGGTTCCGCCACTTCCACATAACCCTCCATCTCATTGTCCTCCACAACGCCAACCGTTTTCTCGTTTTTGATGGAATTCCAAATATATTCTGTAGCAAAAATATTCTTGATGATCTTGTCCTCGTAAACCCCACGGTGTGTCTCATCAACAGCCAGGCGCGCGAGCTCGCGATGGTGCTCCAAACCGGCCAATGCCATCGCATAGACAATCTTGTCCACCTGCTCCTGATTGAAGTCAACGTATGTTTTCAACGCTTCCTCCGCATTCCGGACCAACACATCAATCTCACTTTCAACCGATAAATTTTTATCGGTTTTTTCATCTAATTTTACACTTTCTTTTTTCATACTGTAAAAAATATATAAGTTATCTAATTTTCCTTTATTACTTTTATTTCGATAGGCGCAGATGACTTCATAGCCAGCTTGTGTGCGAGAACGGCTAACGAAGAGGGCAGATTCTCGTTTTTCACAAGCACGTCTTCGGGAACTTTCAGCGGCACAAAGGCGAAATTCCAGATGGCCTTGATGCCGGCCTTCACCATTTGGTCGCACACACTTTGTGCTTGGTCATCGGGAACCGTAATGATGCCAATACGAATCCCCATGCGCTGTACGAGGCTTGGCATCTTTTCCATAGGAAGGATGTGTTTGCCATCAAGCTGAAGTCCGCACAAATAGGGGTCTTTGTCGAAGCCCACCACAATGTTCAACCCGAACTTTTCGAATTTGGTATTGGTAAGGAGGGTGCGTCCCATGCTGCCGACCCCAACCAAAATGGCTTCGTCCATTTTGTTGTAACCCAAATATTCACTCATGTCCTCAAGCAGTTGCTTCACTTCAAAACCGGTTCGGGGATGACCAGCCACACTGCTCACCTGCGCAAGATCCTTGCGAACCAATACCGGGTTGAGGTTCAGATGCCCTGCAAGCAGTGCAGAAGAGACAGATTCCACCCCTTCAGCCTGTAGTCTGCTGATGTAGCTGTAGTACAACGGCAGCCGGCTCAAGGTCGATTTCATGACCACTAAAGTGGGTGTATTCTGTTTGGACATATCGCTACTTTTTTATCTATTGAAATCCGCGGCAAAAATAGAATTTTTTTTGAAACGGCAATGGCCTGTTGAAAAAAAAATCACAATAAAAAAGGGAGACAACATGTCCCCCAGAAATTATGAATTATGAATCATGAATTATGAATTAATTCTCCGCCACGTGCCCGACGTTCACCAGCCACTTGCCGGCTTGGGTCAGGAACGGTTCGAGGAGGTCGCCGAGCAACCCCACTGCCGAGGAATAGACCAAGCCGGCGTGAATGACGAAGCAGAGGTAGGCCAGACCTAGCAGCGCGACATACGAGCCCAGTACTGACGGACCGTTTTCCACCACCACAGGGGTCAGCATACAGAACACGCCGATGGGGGCCAATGCCATAATGTACTCCAGAATCTTGCACACCACCTCGTTGAAACTGAGTGTCACCTTGCGGGCCATCTCGCCCTTCTCGCCCACGTGCACCATCGCGATGCCGAAAAACAGGGCGATCACGATGACCTGCATCATCGCCATCGAACTCACCGGCTCAAGGATGTAGCTCGGAAACATGTTCACTATTTGATCCATCACCGAAAAATGTGGTGTTTCAACAACCTCTGCGACGGCATGTGTACTGATGTGTATGGTCGGCAGAACACCTTTGAGGAGAGTGGGGACAAGCAATCCCAGTGTCACGGCGAAGAGTGTTGTCGTCATAAAATAGGGCAGGGCGCGGAGTCCCAACTTGCTCACCCTCGAGATGTCGTTCATCGAGAGAATTCCCGCCATGATGGAGAAGAGGACCAGCGGAACCACGATGAATTTCAGCAAGTTGAGGAAGATGACCCCGATGGGTTTGATGTAGGTGTTGACGAACTCGGCCTGGTTGTGGAGCAGCACGCCGGCCAACACCGCCAGCAATAGAGCGATACCGATTTGAGCGGTAAGGGATATTTTTTTCAGTCTCAAAGCACGGACCATACCTATGGAGTTTCCCTACTCTCCCAGCATACGCTGGATGTCCGCATCCATGTTTTCCGGCGACACCATCGGCTCGAAGCGCAGGATGGTTTTGCCGTCTTTGGAGACCAAGAACTTGCCGAAGTTCCACTTGATGGCGTCGCCTTTCTCGAAACCACTGCCGGTTTTCTGGTGAATCGCAGTGAGCTGGGAGGCGAATTGCTCGTATCCTTCCGGATAGCCTTTGAACGGGGCCTTGGATTTCAGGAACGTGTATAGCGGGCTCTCCTCTTTGCCGTTGACGTCGATCTTGTCGAACATCGGGAATGTGATGTTGTAGTTCACGGAGCAGAAGTCCAAGATTTCTTCGTTCGTGCCGGGTTCCTGTTCGAGGAACTGGTTGCAGGGGAACGCCAGAATCTCGAGTCCTTGGCCCTTGTATTTCTGATAAAGGGCTTCGAGACCTTCATACTGCGGGGTGAGGCCGCATTTGCTGGCCACGTTGACGATGAGCAGCACTTTCCCTTTGTAATCGGCTAATGAGACATCGTTGCCTTTGATGTCCTTGACGTTGAAGCTGTAGATGTCTTTCGCCGCTTTGTCGGCGATGTTTTTTTGGCCAAAGCAGCTGACACAAAGTGCTATGGCGAGGATCGTGAGGCGATAGCTTAAATGTTTCATAATTCTTGTTTTTTAGGATTGCAAAGATACATTCTTTTTCATATCCCCCGCCGTAACCTTCGGATGGTGGTACTGGTGCGCCTTGGGCGTGGGCTTGCGATTGAGCTCGACGGCCTGTTGTGGGCAGAAGTGGACGCAGGCGAGGCACTGCGTGCAGTTGTCGCCGCAGTGGGCTTTGCCGTCGGCGAGGGTGATGTTCCCTTGCGGGCACACTCCGGCGCAGATGCCGCAACCCACACAGAGGGCGGCGTTGACGGCGGGTGTGAGCATCGGCAATGTCCGGCGCTGCACCCCGGGACGGGCGCACAACGCGCCGATGGGCCCCCACCAAGCGTAGTGCAGGCGGTGCGTGCCGGCGGCAACCTCCTCGGTGATGCGCTCCAACCGATCGGCATACTTCTCGAACTTCCAGACTTGTTGGTTGGGGTTGCGCCCGAAGCCGACAGCACTGTTGTCGGGCACGCGGATCTTCTGACTGTATGCCAATGACAACCCTTTGTCGGCCAGCAGTTTCTGAACTGTGTGGATGGAGTTTCCGGCCTGTGCGCCGCAGGGGATGACAATGAAGACGTACGCCTCCTTGGGCAGCTGCAGTCGCGGCAGCAACTCCGTCACCGCCCGAGGCGCGTTGAACCAGTAGCTGGGATAGACCAGCCCGATGCGTCGCTCTTGCGACAAATCCTGGTGTACCGCCTGGCTGAGCGGCATCACTGTTTCGTTGAGTTTCTCCGCGATGTGGCGGCTGATGGCTAAGCTGTTACCCGTGCCAGAGAAGTAGAGGATCATAGTATTGACTATTGTAAATTATGCTGCAAAAATACAAATAATTGTTTGACAATTCCTTGTCCGTGTTTAGGGAAAAAGGTGGCAGTAAACCACTCGCATTCAAGCGAAAAGGTTCACTGCCAACATACTTATACACATTAATCGTGTTTTTCCGTCTGGTATTTGGTGAATTGGTATTTATCCCGCAGCTCGGCCTGTTTCTCGGGCGACTGCGAAATGAAGTAGGATTTCCAACCCGGACAGAAATTGATGTGCCAGCGCCAGAAGCGGCCCATCAGTGATTTCGGTTTCGCGTCGTAGTGAGCGCGAATCTTGCAGTTTTCGCAAGCGTGTGCCATAATTCTGACGTTTTACTTCAACATAGCCTCAACATCAGCCTCCATATCCTCGGGCGTGGCCACGGGCGGGAAGCGTTTGACGATGCTGCCGTCTTTCGAGATGAGGAACTTGGTGAAATTCCAGCGCACTCCGCCTTCCTCGCGGCCTTCGGACTTGCTCAGACCATCTACAAGAGCCATCGTGGCCTTGTTTTTGAGTCCTTTCACCTCCTCGGTGGGCACTGTTTGGGTCAAATATTTGAAAATCGGGTGGGCATTCTCGCCAAAAACGTCGATCTTTTTCATTAGCGGGAAAGTTACGCCGTGGTTGAGGCGGCAGAACTCTGCAATTTCCGCGTCAGAGCCGGGTTCCTGGTGCTTGAATTGGTCGCACGGGAAACCGAGAATCACGAGACCTTGGTCTTTGTACTTCTTGTACAGTGCCTCCAAGCCGTCGTATTGGGGGGTGAAACCGCATTTGGAAGCGGTGTTGACAATCATGAGGACTTTGCCGCGGTATTGCGCCATGTCCACCTCTTCGCCCTTGTTGTTCTGGGCCTTGAAATCATAAATAGTAGCCATTTTTTTATTGTTTTAAGTGATAAATTTAACTTATTTGACTTGTTTGTGAATAGTGAATAGTGATTTGTGAATAGTGATTTGTGATTTGTGGATTGTGATTTGAGACTTTTTTAGGGGAAACCGATTTGCCGTTCACTTAAACCTTCGATAAGTTTGTCGAGGGCGGGTGCCATCGTTGCCAACTCTTCCACAGACCCCGTTTTCTCTATGATGCTTGCACTCAGGCATTCGGGGATGTGCTTCGCCTGCTCGCGCAGGGCGGTTCCCTTTTCGGTCAGCGACACGATGCGCTGACGTGTGTCCGTTTTCCCTTTCGTGCGCATGAGCAGCCCCGACTTCTCCATGCGTTGGAGTAGGGGAGTGACGGTGTTGGTGTCGAGCATCAGCCGCTTGGCAATGTCGCACACCGGCTGGCGGTCCTGCTCCCACAAGACAAGCAGCACGAGATACTGCGGGTAGGTGATGCCCAACGGGTCAAGGTACGGATGATACGCACTCACGGTCAGCCGTGCCGCCGTGTAGAGCCGGAAACAGAGTTGGTTATTTAGCTTAAGTTGCTCGTATACCATTACTTGTGTATTTATATCGTTCACGATGCAAAAATACAAAAAATATTTATATCGCGGACGATATTTTTTTGATGAGGCTCTTTTTTTCTGAATTTCGCTATTAACTATTTGTGTTACTGTTCGTTACTGGTTGCTAATTGATAGATGTCGTTAAGGTTGCGGCCGTATCCGTCGATATCAAGTCCGCGGCCGATGACGAACTTGTTGGGGATGCGGAAGCCGACATAATGTACGGGAAGGTCGTTTTTGTAGGCGTCAGGCTTCAAGGTCAGCGTGGCGATGCGGATGTCTCTTGCTCCGGCATCCGTCAGCATCCGATGCAGGTGCTGATAGGTGCGTCCTGTGTCGACGATGTCTTCCAGGATGAGTACGCGGTGTCCTCGCACATCTTCGTTCAGCCCAATCAGGCCTTTGACGGAGCCGGTGGATTCTGTCCCGCAGTAGGAGGAGACCTTCACGCAGGAGATGCGGCAGGGGAAGTCCAGGCGTTTCAGTAGGTCGACGGCGAAAATGATAGCCCCGTTGAGCGTGATTAGCAGGATAGGGTCGTCATTGCGATATTCCTCGCTGATTTCGGCGGCCAGGCGTCCGATTTCCGTGTCAATCTGTTCGGAGAGGATGTATTTTATGAAAGATTTGCCAAAAAAGGAGATGGTTTCGCTCATGTGTTTTGGGTTTTTGGTTGCAAAATGTTATTGTGATTAGAAGAAGGCGGGAATACTGTCCAAAAGGCGGTGATGTTTCCGCGAAGAAAAGGGAATCCCGGCTGTTGGAGACTATCGCTGTGTGTGTACGCGCCGCACGAGTTCCCACAGTGCGATGCCCGTGGCGACAGCGACGTTCAGGGAGTGCTTTGTCCCGAATTGGGGGATTTCCACCGCAGCGTCGCAAAGTGGCAGCAATTCGTCGGAGACTCCGAAAACCTCGTTGCCCACGATTAGGGCGATCTTCTCGTGTTTCCCGAAATCGAACTCCTGCAGGAGGATGGATTGGTCAGTCTGCTCCACGGCCACAATCGAGTAGCCTTCTTCCTTAAGGGTAGCCAGGACTTCCGCCGCGGACTTCCGGTATTCCCATTCCACACTTTCGGTTGCGCCGAGTGCCGTTTTTGCAATCTCTTTCTGCGGGGGTGTTGCGGTGATGCCGCACAGGTAGAGTTTCGACACGTTGAATGCGTCGCAGGTGCGGAACGCCGATCCAACATTATGCATGCTGCGGATGTTGTCAAGTACCAGTACCACTGGCAGTTTTGTCTGCCGTTTGAACTCTTCGGGGGTCACGCGCCCCAGTTCTTCCATTGATAGTTTCTTCATTGTCGTTTTTATTGTCCCAGGACTCGTTTCGCTCTCCCTGCAGTTAGGGTCCGGAGGGCGTTTTTGGCGCGCGCCGGGTTTGCAGCCCTTTTTGGAAGTTGTTCAGATGGGCATTCGTTCTCGCAGGGGCAGAACGTCGCCCATGTGTCGTCAGAACGCGTATTCGTTCTCATATCCTTGCAGGGATGGGTCGCCTCCGAACTCGCCGCCGCTGTCGTTGTTTGCCGCGCTGTCGAAATAGCCG
This sequence comes from uncultured Bacteroidales bacterium, assembly GCA_946186495.1. Taxonomy (GTDB): domain Bacteria; phylum Bacteroidota; class Bacteroidia; order Bacteroidales; family WCHB1-69; genus F23-D06. The sequence continues at coordinate 2,349 of CAMHNQ010000027.1, read as the reverse complement.
AAGCTCTCGTTTGGGCTGATGCCTGCCGATGGGGAGCTGTAAGAGCCGTTTTCACCGAAACTGCCCTCACTGACATCGCAGAACTTCGTGAACTGGCTCTGGAAACGGACCTTCACGTTCCCGGTGCTGCCATGTCGGTTTTTCTCGAACATGATTTCGGCCATGCCGTCGGCAGGGGTGTTGTCTTCAAAAGTGTCAAGGTGGTAATATTCGGGGCGATAGATGAACAGCACCATGTCGGCGTCTTGTTCGATAGAACCGGACTCGCGGAGGTCGGAGAGTTGCGGGCGTTTGGAGCCGCCTCGGGTTTCGACGGCCCGGCTCAGCTGCGACAGCGCAATGACAGGGACGTTCAATTCCTTGGCCAACGCTTTGAGAGAACGGGAGATGTAACTGATTTCCTGCTCGCGGTTGCCGCCGTGCTTTGAGCTGTCGGTGCCTGCCTGCATCAGCTGCAGGTAGTCGATGATGATCATCTGGATGTTGTATTTGTGCTTCAGTCGGCGGCATTTGGCGCGGAGGTCGAAGACCGAAAGCGCTGGCGTGTCGTCGATGATGAGGTTCGCGCTGTTGAGGCGGCTGACGTTCTCCCACAGTTTCGACCACTCCACATCCGAGAGTGTGCCTTTGGAGATGTGGTCGGAGGGAATGCCCGACTCGATGGAGAAGAGGCGGTGGACCAGCTGGGTGGCGGACATTTCCAGCGAGAAGAAGGCGATGGGCTCGTTGAAGTCGATGGCGGCATTGCGGGCGATGGAGAGGACGAAGGAGGTCTTGCCCATGCCGGGACGGGCGGCGAGAATCACCAGGTCGGATTTTTGCCAGCCGCCGGTTTTTTCGTCGATGGCGCGTATGCCGCACGGTACCCCCTGGAGCTCGTCCTGCGAGTCGCGGATTTCCGTCAATTCGTTGAGGGCCGTGCTCACCACATCTCCCAACTCCTTGCTGTCGCGCTTCAGGTTGCTCTCCACAATGGAGAATATCTTCGATTCGGCATCGTCAAGCATCTCAAGGACGTCGTTGCTGTCGTCATAAGCGTCGTTGATGATGCTGTTGCAATGGCGGATGAGCTCGCGCAGGATGAACTTCTCCATCACGATGCGGGCGTGGAACTCCACGTTCGCGGAGGAGTTCAGTCGGCTGGTCAGTCCAGCCACGTAGGACGCTCCGCCCGACAGCTCAAGTTGCTTGTTCTTTTTCAGCTGGTTTGTGACTGTCAGGACGTCGATGGGCTGGGAAGCCGAGAATAGGGTCCTTATGGCACTGAAGATATGTTGGTTGGCCTCCACGTAGAACATTTCAGGCTTTAGGATGGCGAGGACCTCTGTCACGGCGTTGTCGTCAATCATCAAGGCACCCAAAACCGCCTCCTCGAATTCCACGGCTTGCGGAGTCAGCTTGCCGGTGGAACCCAACAGCGTGTCGATGCGGTTGTATGACAAAGTTCGGTTCGTTCTGTTTGTTGTAACCGTTTCGTTTTCCATAAATTACGATAATTGGTCAATGATTTTTACGGGACGGCAAATATCCGAAAAATAATGCCTCCGTCTCAACCGATTTATCAACATTTCATAACGGCCGGATGTTAACAATTGTTGATAACGACCGTCGTACCGCCGGGGTGCAGGAAGTACCCGTACCTGCTGTGCGGACTGGACACAGTCCGTCCGAACCAAGTGTGGGAGATGGGCGTCACCTATGTCCCTATGCGCCATGGATTCTTGTGTCTTGCTGTCATCATCGACGTGTTCAGACGCCGCATAAAGGGTTGGTGCGTCTCCAATACGATGGAAGCTGGGTGGTGCGCACTGGTCGCGGAGGATTATTTTGTGTTTTCGTACGCAAAAGGCGATTAGACCGATTCCGTCATATAGCCCATGTCTCCCGCAGACCGTGCAGATTTCCGCAGAAATGCTCCGCGCGGATACGCGAGATACGCGGAGATACGCGGAGATTCCTTGCGCGACGCGCGGTGTCTCATTACTAATTGCATTCCGCCTCCGCGTGGTCGGAAATGTACAACAAGGTGCAGCAGTTCGTGGAGGCGGCGGGCATGCTCAACGTCTCCATGGGGGACGTTCTCGGTGATGACGCGACACTGGCCATCGGCAAGATGGTGGATGTCTATAAGAAGTCCACCGACACGCTCAAGGACAAGTCCTCAAAATGATGTTTGTCCCGTTTCTGTCCCGATTTTAAACAAGAAATCAGCAACCTACCGTTGTAAGTTGCTGACACTGATTATTTTTGGAACGTTTGAGCGGTAGACGGGGTTCGAACCCGCGATTTTAGGCTGCGGCCTAAACTACCGTTTGCTTTTTTTTGTAATTCTCTGTAAATTAACAACTT
>CAMHNQ010000026.1 GCA_946186495.1 uncultured Bacteroidales bacterium | reverse complement strand
GCACGACCACGCACACGCTGAACCTGCAGACATCCCACGGCTGCGACAGCACCGTCACCCTGACCCTGGTGACCAACCCGACCAAGACGACCTCCCTGGACGGCGAAATCTGTCTGGGCGGAAGCTACACGCAGAACGGATTCGACATCACGCCCACTGCCGCGGGCACGACCACGCACACGCTGAACCTGCAGACATCCCACGGCTGCGACAGCACCGTGACGTTGACCCTGACCACCCATTCCCTCCCCTCCACCCCCATCCTTTCCACCACCAACAACACCTCCTGCACCTCCATCAACGGCAGCATCACCGTCACTGCTCCAACGGGAGATGGCTATACTTACACCATCAGCAATGGTATAACGCCTGTTGGAAACACTTTCGCCCCGCTCAACGCCGGAAATTACACAGTCACTGTGACGGATGAAAACGGATGTTCCTCCTCCAAATCTGCAACCATCATCACTGACAACAATACGATTGAAGTCACCGCATCCGCTAATACGCCCTGCGTGAATGACACACTGAAACTGACTGCCACTACCAACGCCACAAATGCGACCTTCCAATGGACAAACTCCAATGGATATAGTTCTTCTGAACAAAATCCCTATATTGAAAATGCCACGATTGGGGACGCAGGCACCTATACCGTCACCGTCACCGACACCACCACAGGATGTTCCAACTCCAACATCGTCAATGTGACTATCAAACAGCACGTCACCAACGAAATCACCCAAGAGGCGTGTGTCTCTTATACCTGGAACGGTTCAACGTATGACAGTACTGGCAACTACATCCAGACTTTCACCGCCGCCAACGGTTGCGACTCCGTCGTGACATTGCACTTGACTGTCAACCAGTCCACGGCCAGCACCGTCACCGTTGACACCTGCGACACCTTCACCTGGATCGACGGCGTCACCTACACCGAGAGCACCGGCACCCCGACCGTCACGTTGACCAATGCCGTGGGCTGTGACAGCGTGGTCACCTTGAACCTGACCATACGGCACTCCACCGAGAGCGCATTCACCGCCACGGTCGTGGAGAATGATCTGCCGTACCATATCAACGACACCATTGCCTTTGATGAGGAGGGCGAGTACACCGTGATTATCCCCAATGCCGCCGGATGCGACAGCACCATCCACCTCACGCTTATCGTCAGCAACAATGTCACGGCCAACGCCTACGACACCGTCTGCGAGACGGAGCTCCCGTTCACCTGGAACGAGGTCACCTTCCATACCGCCGGTGACAGCACCGCCACCGTCACCCTTGCGGCCGCCTCCGGTGCCGACAGCGTGCTCGCCATGCACCTCCATGTCGATACCGTCGTGCGCGTCAACGCCGCCGCGAGCGTCTGTTACGGCGACACGTACGACGGTCTCGGCTTCCATGTGGTCATCACCGCCGACACCGTGCTGACCGACACCACCGCCTCCGCGCTCACTGGCTGCGACAGCATCACCACCGTCGCCGTCACCATGCTCAGCCCGACTTACAGCACCGTGACCGTTGACACCTGCGACTCCTTCACTTGGATTGACGGCGTCACCTACACCGAGAGCACCGGCACGCCGACCGTCACTCTCACCAATGCCGTGGGCTGTGACAGCGCGGTCACCTTGAACCTGACCATACGCCACTCCACCGAGAGCGCATTCACCGCCACGGTCGTGGAGAATGATCTGCCGTACCATATCAACGACACCATTGCCTTTGATGAGGAGGGCGAGTACACCGTGATTATCCCCAATGCCGCCGGATGCGACAGCACCATCCACCTCACGCTTATCGTCAGCAACAATGTCACGGCCAACGCCTACGACACCGTCTGCGAGACGGAGCTCCCGTTCACCTGGAACGAGGTCACCTTCCATACCGCCGGTGACAGCACCGCCACCGTCACCCTTGCGGCCGCCTCCGGTGCCGACAGCGTGCTCGCCATGCACCTCCATGTCGATACCGTCGTGCGCGTCAACGCCGCCGCGAGCGTCTGTTACGGCGACACGTACGACGGTCTCGGCTTCCATGTGGTCATCACCGCCGACACCGTGCTGACCGACACCACCGCCTCCGCGCTCACTGGCTGCGACAGCATCACCACCGTCGCCGTCACCATGCTCAGCCCGACTTACAGCACCGTGACCGTTGACACCTGCGACTCCTTCACTTGGATTGACGGCGTCACCTACACCGAGAGCACCGGCACGCCGACCGTCACTCTCACCAATGCCGTGGGCTGTGACAGCGCGGTCACCTTGAACCTGACCATACGCCACTCCACCGAGAGCGCATTCACGGCCACGGTCGTGGAGAATGATCTGCCGTACCATATCAACGACACCATCGCCTTTATGGATGCGGGCGAGTACACCGTGGTCGTCCCCAACGCCGCAGGCTGCGACTCCACTATCCATCTCACGCTTATCGTCAGCAACAATGTCGCAGCCAGTGTCTATGACACCGTCTGCGAAACCGAACTTCCGTTCACCTGGAACGGTGTCACCTTCCACGCGCCCGCCGACAGCACCGCCTCCGTCACCCTTGCGGCCGCCTCCGGGGCCGACAGTGTGCTTACCATGCACCTCCATGTCGATACCGTCGTGCGCGTATTCGCCAGCGCGAGTGTCTGCTTCGGCGACACGTACGACGGCCTCGGCTTCCATCTCGCCGTCACCGCCGACACCGTCCTGACCGACACCGTGCCGTCAGCACTCAACGGCTGCGACAGCATCACCACCGTCGCCGTCACCATGCTCAGCCCAACTTACAGCACCGTCACCATTGACACCTGCGACTCCTTCACCTGGATCGACGACATCACCTACACCGAAAGCACCGGCACCCCGACCGTCACGTTGACCAATTCGGCAGGCTGCGACTCCATCGTCACGCTGAACCTTACCATACGGCACTCCTCCACCGTTTCCTTTGACACCACCATCTGCTACGGCACCACATTCACTTTCAACGGGCATACTTATTCCGAAGAGGGCATTTACCCCATCACACTGCAAACCACGACGGGTTGCGACAGTGTGGTGACCATCAACCTCAACATCGCCGATGAAATCCGGGACACCACTTATGCGGACATCTGTCTTGGAGACACCTACTACAGTCCCTATTTCCAACCCATCCAACCAAGTTCTCCTGGGACGTTCTCCTACGAGCAACTCGTCACCTACAACCAGATACTCTATCCAAACAGGTGTCCTGAAACCCTCACGCTCATCCTCCGCGTCCATTCCCCGGCAGTCACCCACCTCGATGCCACGCTGTGCGTCGGGGGCATATATCAGGAAAACGGTTTTGACATCACCGCCACCCACGCTGGAGATACTACATATATATTATATGACACAACCACCATCGGATGTGACAGCACCGTCTATCTCCATCTCACTGTCCAAGAGCCTGCCGACATCCTTACTCAGCAGACATCCTCCTGTCCGTCTGCCGACAGCATCTCCCTCACTGTAACCATCACTCCGGTCGTCGGCGACCACAACACTGTGACTTGGGCTTTCGGCGAGACAACAGAGACGCTCACCAACGCCGTCTCACCCGTCAACAACAGTATCTCCCGCACTTTCCCCAACTTTTCCGACTTGTGCGGAAACACGCTCCCCTACACCGTAACTTTCGACGACGGCGTATGCTCCACTTCAGCCACCAATTTCGTCCAACTTGTGGACACGGCACCTCCAGCTGTCATCGGCTCCCTGCCCGATCTTACCGCCTACGGATGTTCCCCCGAGGACGCGCCCTCCGCCTATGCATCTGCAGCCGCACTCCACGCTTCCGAAGACGTCACAATCACAGACAATTGCACCAGCAACGGGTTCTTAGGCCTCAGTTATCAAGACCAGGTAACCTCATCTGAATGCCAACTTTTCATTCTTCGCACCTACACAATTACCGATGCCTGCGGGAACACCTCCACCCTTACGCACAACATCTTCGTCATAGACACCCTCTTGCCCACCTTCACGCCTCCTGCAGACATCACCTTGTGCCGAAATGCCGACGGCTCGTTCAACGCCGACACTTCCATCACGGGCGTTCCATCCGAAATGACCGACAACTGCACCTCCGCAGAGCATCTCGCTGTCTCCTACACGGATATTCACTTCACTGGTGACGGCCAACAGGACACCATTGCCAGAACTTGGACGGTAGCAACTCCCTGTCAGAGCACACAACATGTCCAGTATCTTTATGTCAACCCTGTCATCCGAGCATCCGTTGACACATCCTTCTGTCAAGGGGACACTTTCTTATTCAATGGTCAAACGGTTATAGAATCAGGAAGTTATCATGACACTGTAGCAACCGCCACTGGATGCGACAGCATCGTAACGTTCAACGTCACCGTCCTGCCCTCGTATTCCACACACGACACGCTCACCATCTGTGAAAACGAGCTGCCATACACCTACGGGGACACCGTGTTCCAATCCGGGACCACCACTTCCGCATTTGTCTTCCATCATCACACTCACTGCGGCTGTGATTCAACTATCACCCTGCACCTCAACATTCTCCCCTCTTCGGACACCACGCTGATTGTCACAGTCAACCAAAATGACATTCCCTATATCCTAAACGGAATAGAGTATCATGAATCAAACACCTACACTCAAGAAACCGTCAACAGTCTCGGCTGTGACAGTCTCATCACACTTGTTCTCACCATCAACCACAATGCATACAGCGACACTATCGCCAGCGCTTGCGAGTCTTTCATCTGGCATGGTGTAGAATACACGGAGACTCCGGACACCAACCCGACGTTCACCATCCCAGGCGGCGCCGCCAACGGTTGTGACTCTATCATCACGCTGCATCTCACTGTCCACCAGGCAACACACGGAGACACGACCGCCGTAGCCTGCGGGTCATTCACTTGGCACGGGCAGACATATACCCAAACGCCACTGACCGCCCCGACCTTCACGATTCCAGGCGGCAACCACAATGGCTGCGACTCCATTGTCACCCTGCACCTCTCCGTCCACCACACCACTTACGGCGACACCACCGCCACGGCCTGCGAATCGTTTTCCTGGCACGGGCAGACCTACACCCAAACGCCGCCGACCGCCCCGACCTTCACCATGGCAGGCGGCAACCACAACGGCTGCGACTCCATCGTCACCCTGCACCTCACCATCCACCACACCACCTATGGCGACACCACTGCCACGGCCTGCGAGTCGTTTACCTGGCACGGGCAGACCTACACCCAAACACCCACGGCCAACCCGACTTTCACGATTCCGGGCGGCAACCACAACGGCTGCGACTCCATTGTCACCATGCACCTCACCGTCCTCCACAACGCCCACTTCGACACCACGGTCACCGCTTGCGAATCCTTCACCTGGCACGGACAGACTTACACTGAGACTCCGCAGGATGCCCCAACCTTCACTGTTCCCGGCGGTGCCGCCAACGGCTGCGACTCCATAGTCACTCTGCACCTCACCATCCACCACACCGCCCATAGCGACACCACGGTCATCGCTTGCGAGTCTTTCAACTGGCATGGTGTAGAATACACGGAGACTCCGGACACCAACCCGACGTTCACCATCCCAGGCGGCGCCGCCAACGGTTGCGACTCCATAGTCACTCTCCTACTCACCGTCCATCACCCTGTTCATACTGCCACTTCCGAATATGCGTGCGGTAGTTATAGCTGGAACGGGGAAACATACACGGAACCGGGAATTTACACATTCACTCACTTTGATGAAAACGGTTGCGAGCAAACAGACACCCTCCATCTGGCTTTTGTGGACACCAGTCTTGCTATTGTCCTGCACACCAGCAACTTCTGCAATGACGGTAGCGCAGTATTGGAAGCGCAGTCCACATTGGAAGACTACCGCTGGAGCACCGGAGAAAGTAGTCCGGCCATAACAATCTATGATGCAGGAACATATACGGTCACAGCATCACAAGGCGACTGCGCGGTGGAGGCCAGCATCACCCTTCAGCCCTGCGAACAGGAGATTCTGCTTCCCACGGCCTTTTCGCCAGACGGAGACGGCATCAACGACGATTTCGGCATCCCCGAACCGCTCCTCAACCAGATTGGCGATTACATGTTCAGCGTCGAAATCTACAATCGTTGGGGTGTTTTGGTATTCAAATCCAACAGCAAGTACTTCCGTTGGGACGGGAAAGTGAACGGGAAAGTCTATCACGACAACATCTTCAATTACATCATCGAATATCGCACTTCAAGCGGTTCACCACGCAAAACCAAGGGAAGCGTGATCACCTTGTGATCTTTTTCAGACTATTTTCCACCAAAAAGCCCGAATCCCTTCCGATTTGGGCTTTTTTTTGGCATTTTATTTTTAACTGTTAATAGTTAAAAAAGTTAACGGAAAATATTTTTTAATAACATATAGTTTTATATGAAATATTTTTCTATCTTTGCCGCCAAGAAAACAGGAAACACCGAATAACATTTTAACAATTAATACTTAATATTTCAACCAAACAGAACATAAACAACTACATATCAATATATTGCAACCATAAAAACTCACATCAAGGCAAAGAAGCAAATCAACACTCCATAAACAATTATTAAACCAATCACAAACACGTTTATTATGAGAAAATTGGGATTATCATTGGTAATCATGCTCATCATCGGAGCCTCGCATCTGGAAGCTCAACGCACCTTTCGGGTGGTTTTCGAGACGAGGGATGCAACCTGTTACAACAACGGCCGGATTCTCTACACACTGTTGGGCGAGAACGGACAGGTTTTGGAAGCGATGCCGCCGGGTTTGACGCAGGTGCGTATCTACTACAAATTGTCGGAGGCCGACACCGCACACTACTCTGGCAGGTTTTACACCGGCGGCACAGACTCCATCATTCTGGGCCATGGAACCTACATCATCGGGGTGAGCGGGCTGCTGGATGACGGTGCCGGGGGATACATGCAAACAGACACCCATACGGTACTCACCATCAATTCACAATATGTCAATCCCATGGTAGAGGTGGTGGCGGGCAATCCCTACTTAGGAGAAAAGGCATGTGGGACAATCTCCAGCTTCCCCTGCATGGACATCGGCAGAGTGCAACTCCAGATCACAGGAGGGAGATTCCCTTATCATGTCACGGTCCTGGATCACGACAGTGGCGACACCCTGCGTACAGAAGTGTTCAACGGACATCTCTACACAGGGCAAAACATGCGCGAGTACGATTACGTGGACTATTACTCGATCGACAGTCTGCCCGGGGGAAACTGGGATTTCACTGTAGAGGACGGCTGCGGATACGGGCTTCCGTTCGTGAACCAGCGTGTGAGCGTCATCAACTTTCCACTGCCCTCTTACACGATGCTGTACGCGGCATCCGGAAATTTTGCCGATAGCAATGTCATTCACCTATCGATCAGCTACAGAAACGTAACAAGCCCACAAGAGATTTTCTCCACACACACCCAATACCGATTCAGAAACGGAAGTTTCGGAACCACAGAATGGAGGCAACTACCCTTCAAAACAAATTCTGATGGACGCATACACCTTTTTGACACGATTCATTCTATCGGCAGATATTGTGACATCCGAGATCAAAAATTCTTCTTGGATTTTAAATCTGAAACATGCGGCACCGTTTCCCAAACCTTCAATTTCACCATACTGAAGCCAAACGAGAGTTACTTCCTGCGAGACACTCTGGACACCAAAGACTCGTCGAAAAAGATAGACAACTGCTCAACTACACATTACGGACACCGTGACAACTACAGCATACGATATTATGACAACAACTGGCCTCCCTATAACCCGGAGGACCGACACAATGTCTCTTTGTCAACCATGGGCCAACAATTCTATTACACACACCCTCTGACCTGGATATACACAAACATGCAAGACGGGACTGTCTTTAAAAAGGACACTGTCGAGGACATTGCGACCCGGACATACCTTCGCTACGAGGAGGTAGAGGATCTCTATGGGTCCCCGGGTGATTCCGTCATCCACGCATATGTGGAACGGAAGCTGGTGGATGCCAAGGGCTGCGAACTATATACCACCCGAGACACCCTACTATACTTCAAATACCAGAAAAAGGAATGCGCTGTATGGGAGATTGCCTCCAGCGAATCCAGCAATTGCATCTCAGACACCCGGTGGGTATCCCTATCCACCACATCGAAACGGCATCTGAACATGGACAGTTTGGTAGTGAGGCTCATCAGAAGTCCTCTTAACAACCGTTTCAACTTCCTGGCTGTGTACAACTGTCATGAAAAGCGCTGGCACATCCAAAAGGAACGGTACGACAACACCGCAAACATCGTCGGGATAGCGGACGGACACAAAGTGATTATCCAGGACAGTCCTTTATACTCAGGGCCTTACGAATTCGAAATCATCACGGAGTGCGACACATTCCGGGTTGTCAAAAACGTGGTGTTCGCCAACTTCTGGGAAACCGGGTTCGAAGAAGAGCCCGTGTTCACGATTGAACGGGATTGCGGGAACGCGTACGTGAACTACGTGGCCGGGAGAGTGAAGAGGCTCATTTACAACACGTCACCAGAGACAGGCCTGCCCACCGACACTGCGATACAATACCCTTTGGCACAAATCGACGTCATATCCGCCCCGAGTCCCACCTACCTGAACATAAAGATTTTCAAGGATCCCCCAATGGGATTCAACGTTTCGACACCCGGGGAATATGTGGTCAAGTTTCACACGGTTGGCAATTATTCTGTATGCGAGGACGATTTCATCCGCTACGACACACTCCGTTTCGACGAGTTCAACCTGAAGTTTGTCAAAGCTTACGCCCTTCTTTGCGACACTGGCTCCACCGAAGGGGATGCCTACATAGAGGCCAGCAACGGCACCCCGCCATACATCTACACCTTGTACGACGCTCCCGACAAACAGGGCAACATTTTGGCGACCAACGGTACCGGGGTATTCACCAACATCCCGATGCACAGATCACAGACCCTGTCTTGTTTGGTAACAGACTCCTGCAACAACTATTTCCATATCAACCTACAGCCCAACACTTTGACAGGATTGCAAAGAGTATGGTTTGACGGGAACAGCAAAACCGTTTCCGCCTGCGAAGGCACAACCTTGCGGGCGCATGCCCTTAACGCCGGTGGGATCATGGACTACGTATGGACCGGACCTGACGGATTCACAGACACTGTTGCGGAGCCGGAGTTCGCAGTAACCCGGGGAAGCAGAAGCGGATGGTACAAGGTCGTCATGCGGCAGTCCGGCTGCGAGGTTGCGATTTCGGACAGTCTCTTCCTGGATGTCACGGCAGTCCCGCAGCTCACCTTGTCGCCTGACACCACCATCTGCCCAGGCGAACCTATAGCCGTACGTTTCCGCACAGAGAGTTCCTCAGTTTCCGGAAGCGTCTCCTTCTCTGTCGCTTACGCGAATGCGTCTGAAACGGAGACTCGCACCTACACCGCCCTCTCCGGCGAAACCGTCACGGACACTTTCGCCACCCTGACCCGAGCCATGATATACCCTTTGAGCATAAGCGACGAAAACTGTGACTACCTTTTTTCCAACAATGAAGACACCCTGCACATCCTCCTACGCGACGACATCACCTCTTCCTGCCCGCTACTGACGAGGCACGACACCGTCTGCCATGGCAGCGAAGCCCAGCTATTCGCAACTGCCTCAACAACACCCCCTTATTACCTCCATTGGTACAAAAACCACGGAATGAGGGATCTTTTGAGAATCGACACCGTCCTGCATGACAGCATTTGGGCTCGTTTTGACACGGCTGACATCCGCCAACGAACAGCGCTGTTCGTCTCTTTGCAGCAGGAGGGGGCATGTCCGAGCGTGTACGGTCTCGCAACCGACACCTTGGCCCTGACAGAGGGGGCCACCGAGTTTTCTTGCGGGCAAAGCTACCTTTTGGTCAATGCCACCGACAGCAGCGGCGCAAACCCAACAGACACGGTCACCCATCGGTTTTCCGTTTCCGAAGGAGAGCGTATTTTACTCACATTCAACAAATTAAATCTAAAACCAATGCATTCGCTGATGATATTTTCAGGAAGCGAAGCCATCAACGATTCGCTAATATGCATTCTCCATTCCAAGAGCAGGACACCCGAGTTCATCACCTCCGCCGGGAGGACGCTCACCATACTCTCGGCGGGGAGGACGTCTCCCGGCCCGACATGGGAAGCCATCATTGAAAGCGCTCCCGGCATTGCCATCGCCGAGGTGTGGCAGAAAAACAGGCGGACCTTGAACGACAGGGTCTGCCAAAGCCGCACAAACACTTACAACGACACTTATGGCGTCGTCCCGGAAATAGTCTCCTCGCAAGAGGTCAACCAGGCGTTGCGGAATGCCGGCAACTACTGGTACAGCAGGACTTTCAACGGGACCGACAGGCATGGTTGCGACTCCATCGTCAACTTCAACCTCACCGTGGAAGCTCCCGAAAGGCATGTGACTGCAGTGACGGCCGCCAACCTCAACAGCGAAGGGTACCTTTGGCACGACAGCCTCTACACTTCCTCAGGCTTATACGCACACCTGACATCCCTGCCCGACGGATGTGATTTCATAGAAGTTTTAGACCTCACCCTGGTAAATGCGGTCTGCCCTTCACATGACATCTGCATTGGGGATTCTGTAACACTGACCATCGACGTCTCCGTCACTGAAAAAAGCCACACTGACAGCCTGTTAATACCAAAGGTACAAATCGGCCATGTCCTTTGCACAGACGGCAGCACCCTTTCCGCAGAAAAATTCCTGACCAGCGGCAAGACAGCGAAAGGGGTGGTCTTCCACGTGGACAGCACCGGGACACACGGTCTGGCCGCCGCCCTCACCTGCAAAAGTTTCGTAAGCAGAGACCCTCTCTACACCACTTACATGAAGATCCACGGCTTAGCGAGCAATGCACTCTGCGACATTGACGGTGAGTATAACACTTTCACCCACAAGGCTTCTGCGGAGCTGGCATTCGGCAATTACACGGACGACTACATGTTTTCATACTGCTACTATTTCAACCACAACACTCTCGACACAGGAGAAGACCCCTACGGCTGGTATCTGCCTTCTTTAGGGGAAATCGGGATCCTTTTACATAACATGAAGGCCGTCAACAACACTTTACGACAACTGAAAACCATGGACGACAGAATCAACACCTTCAGAACCGAATTCTGCTCTTCCACTCTCATGAGCAATAACCTTTATATAACCAACTTCAACCGCTTGAGCCTGTCCTCATCACCCATCAGCACTTACCTCTTGCCCATAGTCAAATTTTAACATTTTAACCATCTAATATACCACTTGTCATGAATAATTATCACGGATTATTATTGCACTTTTTCCTTTGTACAGTTTTCGGTCTCCTTTGCTTTGAGCCACTGTCCGGACAATCCTACGCCATCGGCGACCTATACACCTTCGAGGATGGAACGAAGGGGATTATTTTCAGCATAAACCCGGAGAACCCCCGCAGCGGCACTGTGGTGGCACTAAATGACATCGAGGGGAAACACGCTCTTTACACCGGAAGCGCCATCTCCGAACTGTCTTTGTCAACCATCCCTTCCTTTAGCCAATATCGGGATGCCATAAACCTGACTTGGCCCGACCATGCTATGCAGAACACCCTGAAACTAAAGGCTTCTGGCCATTCCCCGGCGATAGAAGCCATCGATACCGAACACGGGTGGTATTTACCAGACCTGTTACAACTGTACTCCCTTGTCTTACTCTACAGCCAGCTTCAACCTGCTTTTCTCATGCATGGCGGAGACCTATCCACATTACTGAGTACAAGCCATATGAGTTCAACCTTTTACATAAGCCAGAGCATTCCGAGCAACTCCAGGTACTACTACCTATGCGATGACATGGTATTCAACATTACCACTTTCAGCACGGCAAACAAAATCCGCGCCGTCCGAGATTTCCCTGAACATTCGGAGGTGGAGGCTTTTTGGATCAGCAACTACCCCAAAACAGACACTACGGTCAGCCCTGACTTCACCTCAACCTTCAACGCTGTGGTCAGATTCAACTCAGACACCCTCGAACTGGCCAGCACAGTTACCGTCCATGAACCAGACACATTCATTTTACAGGACACCACCTGTGTATCGCACTTGCCATACGCTTCCCCCTTCTCCCCTCTATTTGACAGCATAAACGTGTCTTTAACAGGAAATTACACTATCACAAAAAGACTACAGACCAGCCAGGGATGCGATAGCACCGTGATCCTAAACCTGACCGTTCTTCCTAACCATGAATCATTCGACACCTTATCAATATGTTTATATGGAGACACATTGAATCTGGCCTACGAGGGAGAGGAGCACATCACACTCACGATAGAAAACGATGTCATTTCGATTCATCCAATATTTGATGATATTGATATAGAAGAAGTTAATAAAAACATAGACTTCAGGATAAAAAAGCGGAGTTTAGAAGGGTGCGATCGTTTGTTACAACTTCACATTGAAAGCCACCTTGTGCCACGAGACACCACCTACTACGACATCCCAATCACACAAGTTATTGGCAACCAGCTAACTATTTGCGACCGCACTATCCCCGACATCACCGGCCCCGGCACCTACATCCGCCACGACACCCTGGCTGCCAGCAACGGCTGCGACAGCATCGTGGTCACGGTGGTCGTCGTGGAACCCCTCCACGAGGTCAACCTCTGTGAACGCTCCCTCACCGACAGCCTCACCTGGCACGACAACCTCGGGGATTTCCAGTGGAACGGGCAGCCGCTCCCCGACAGCCTGGGCATCTCCGGATATCACGAATTTCACGGGCTGAAAGTGGTCGAGGGGATGACCATAGACACCGTATCGTACTTGCATCTAACTATCAACCAGCCACGTGAGGTAAACGAGACGATCAGTGTCTGCCTGTATGGCGAGGCCATGTCCATTCTCTGCGACCAGCTTCCCGGGGTGACAATTGACGTGACGGCAGAGGGGGTGGTCTCCGTCTCCTCCAGCGACAGCGTCGTGACGGTCCTCCCCGTCCCGGGATCCGACCTCGACTTTGTCCTCCGCACAGCCACCACCAACGGTTGCGACAACATCGTCCGCCTGCACATCGATGCACGTCCCGTCGCCCGTGACACCCTCGTCCACGAGATACCCGTCTCACAGGTCATCGGCGGAGCGGTGACAGTGGAGGACCGCACTATCCCCGACATCACCGGCCCCGGCACCTACATCCGCCACGACACCCTGGCCGCCGGCAACGGCTGCGACAGCATCGTGGTCACAGTGGTCGTCGTAAACTCCTGTACAACAACTATACAGCTCAATTGTCCTCCTGATATTCACGACACCTTGGACTTTGGAGACTGCGTCACCAGGATTCATCCTGAGCGCGATCGGACGGTTTCGATCTACCACACATCGGATTGGCCTATCGTCATTTTCAACGACATGCCTGCAGACAGTCTCTTCACAGAAGGTGAACATCTCATCACATGGATTGCGACGGATACCGTCTGCGGAGGCAGCGACACCTGCACACAGTGGGTTGTGATAGCCTCTCCGCCCTGTCCTGACGCTATTGATTGTGAGGGGAACATCTACCACGGCGTGCGTATTGGCTGTGACTGTTGGACTCAACGGAATCTCGAATCGACCCGATACAGTGACTGCACCCCTATTCCCGAAACATATGCGTATGCATCCCTCTTCCACCCTGACACAGCGGAGAACGTGGCCATCTACGGTCGGCTCTACGGCTTCGAGGCTGCGATTCGCGACGGTGCCGACAACGGCCACGGCCACATCCAGGGTATCTGTCCGGATGGATGGTATTTACCCACGCCGGAAAAATACGAAAGTCTTAACGCCTTTGGTGCGGACGCGCTCAGATCCCCTATGTACTGGATTGACGGCGGGGGAAGCAACAGCAGCGGGTTTACGGCATTGCCGGCGGGCTTCTACAACGGCGAAAAAGACCGCTACGAAGGATTGTTGACCGAAACATTCTTCTGGTCCACGAAAAGGGTTGGAAACAGCGTTATAAAGGATCTCTATACAATGCGTTATGAATGCGACAAAATTTTACAGGACTTGTTCCACCACGGGTTAGGTTACAGTGTGCGATGCATCAAAGAGCGGGAGAGGGAGTGAACTCGATTTTTACTATCTTTGCCGCCAAAAACAGAAGACAATGAGAAGTTTTGGCAGTGACAACCACTCAGGGGTTCACCCTTCCATAATAGAGGCGCTTGCTTCTTGCAATGCCGACCACCAAATCGCCTACGGAGACGACATTTACACCGCCCGCGTGCGGAGCATCTTCAAGGAACAGTTCGGAAATTCCGCCGAGCTGTTCCTTGTTTTCAACGGCACTGGGGCCAACGTCGTGGCGCAGCGGGCCTGCGTACGCCCTTTCAACAGCATACTGTGTGCCGAGACCGCTCACATCGCCGTTGACGAATGCGGTGCGCCCGCCTTCATGACCGGCGCATCACTTTGTCCCATCCCCACTCCCGATGGCAAGCTGACACCGGCGCTCATCGAGCCTCACCTCGCCAACTGGGGTTTCGAGCACCACTCGCAACCCAAGTCTGTCTATATCTCACAATGTTCGGAGTTGGGGACCGTCTACACTTGCGAGGAAATCCGCGCTGTCGCCGACTGCATCCACCCGCACGGCATGTTTCTGCATCTTGACGGCGCCAGAATCGCCAACGCTGCGGTGGCTTTGGGCAAGACGTTCAAAGAGATGACCACTGACTGCGGCGTTGACATCGTCAGTTTCGGAGGAACCAAGAACGGCATGCTGATGGGCGAAGCCGTGGTAGCACTCAATCCCGCATTAGTCCCCGACCTCAAATACTTACGCAAGCAAAGCGCACAACTCTGTTCCAAGATGCGTTACCTCAGTGCACAATTCATCGCCTATTTCGAACATGACCTTTGGCGAAAGAACGCCGAACACGCCAATTCGCAGGCACAGAAGCTTCGCATGCGTATCCGCGAAATCCTCGGGGATGTCTTCACACAACAGACCGATGCCAACATCCTGTTACTCAAACTTCCGCAGGAAATTGCCGACCGACTTGCAAAGACGACCTACTTCTATTATTGGAATGAGGCGGAAAATGAAATCCGGCTCGTCACCTCCTGGGACACCACCGAACAAGACATCGAAAGCGTGATCCAAGCGCTCAAAGCATAAGCCGAACGCCAGACTGTTTTGCATCCAGACTGACCACGGCTTGAACTCCTCACCTCCCGAGTCTGTGCGATTCCTCCACGCACATCAAGATAACGACAATGGATTATTCGACAAGAAACTCTGGACGTTCCGGATATCCTCATAAAACGGCGTGTCTTCCACAAAAACGGGACAGATTTCTCGCACTTGGCGATAAATCTGGCGAGAGATCGGAGCCAATTTGTCGGCAATTTTCAGGCAATCGACAGCCTGAGCCAACGCGATGTATTGTATGGTCATCACCTGCCATGCATTGTCGATAACCCTCTTGGTGAGGAGTGCTGTGTTCGTACCCATACTCACAATATCCTGATTGTCATTGTTGTTTGGGATGCTGTGTACATAGTTAGGCATGGCAAGCGTCTGGCACTCGGCAGTTGTGGAGGTAGCCGTGAATTGGCATGCCTGCATACCGTAATTCAACCCGAGTTTGCCAAGATTGAGAAATGGGGGCAGGATACCGTTGATACGGTCATGGAAGAGATAGTTGAGTTGCCGCTCCGCGGTCATCACCAAGCGAACAATCGCAATCTTCACCTTGTCTTGCTCCAGAGAAATATAGTCGCCATGGAAATTCCCGCCGTGATAGACATTGCAGGTCTCGGGGTCGACTATCGGATTGTCACAGGCGGAATTGACCTCCTCCTCCAACACGCGTCGGCAGTTGAGCAGCGTTTCGTATATCGGGCCCAAAATCTGTGGTGTGCAACGTAACGAATAGTACGCCTGGACTTTATGCTCAAAAGTGGCTTCCGTATGACGGCCGTCGTAAAGCAAATGTTCACGCTGCAGCAGGCAACGGCTGTCGCGGGCGAGCGTGCGCATACGAGCGGCTATCACCTGTTGTCCCTCATGACGGCGCACCTCGTTCAGAGGCTTCGCCATCCAATCGTCGTACGAACTGGCTATCTCATTCATCATCACTGCGGCAAGCGTGGCCCAGTCAAGGAGTTGCTCGGCTTGGAACTGGTTGACCATCGCTACTCCGGTCATCACCCCGGTACCATTGGTGATGGAGAGTCCTTCACGGATATGCACTTTGAAAGGTTCCAGGCCATTTTCCGCCAGCACCTCCGATGCGGGCCGCCATTCCCCATGGTAATGGACGCTCCCCTCCCCTATCATGGCCAGCGCCAAGTGGGCCAGCTGGACGAGGTCGCCACTCGCACCCACGCTTCCATGTTGCGGAATCATAGGGAGTATGTTACGGTTGATCATCTCGACGAGCAGCTTAACCAAGTCGGGATGAACACCTGAACGACCCTGAAGGAAAGTGCCGAGACGAGCCACCATCGCGGCTTTCACGCAGTCGTCGGGCAACGGTTCGCCGGCACCCGTGGAATGGCTCCGTATGATATTATATTGTAACGCTATCAGGTCCTTGTCTTCTATTCGCCACTGCGCCATAGGACCGAAACCTGTGTTGATTCCGTAGATAATCTTCTCCGCGTTGAAACGTTTCAGAAAATCGTAGCATTTCGCCACTTCTGTCATCGGAAGGTCTGACAATTCGACCTTTTTGTCTCTATAGACGATATTCTCAATGTCGGTAAGGGTAAATATAGTACTCATTTGCGGTTCTGAATTTGCGGCGGCGAAAATACTATTTTTTTGGTGACGGCAAACACCACACTTCACTGTCTTTAGGAAATGGCGCTTCCATGGGACCGACAACAGCGTTCACATGCCAACTTCCGGAGGAGACGGCCCCATCATCTGCCTTGTCATCCACCTGTCAGAGTGCCGAAGACGTCTAATGTTTGATAATCAGTATCACTGCCAACAGAATCAGGACGATGCCCGATGCAAGACGGACAGAAAAGAGGCCGTCGAACACGAAGACCGATATAGCCACTGCCGTGACTGGCTCCAACGCTCCCATGATGGCTGTTGGGGTCGATCCCGCATGTGCAATGCCGATATTGAGCATCGTCATTGCTATAATAGTCGGCACGATGGCCACCATGCAGATCCAGCCCAAAGCCGACCAGCTCGGGATGGCCATAATGCGGCTGTCGGGCACCACCAACGAATACAACCCGATAACCACCGCAGCGAACATCATGATATAGAAAGTCATTTTGAAAGGCGGCATGGAAATTCTCGAACAATTCACCACGACGATATAGACGGCGTACGTGAGCGAGGAAATCAGCACCAAGACAACGCCCCAAAGCGACATCTTCACCTCGCCGTCCCCTTGGTAAAGCAGCAATATCCCTATGACACTCAACACTATAGACACGACCATTATCGGAGTTGCTTTCTCCTTGAAGAATACTGCCATGATCACGGCCACCATCACGGGATAAGCAAACAGAATGGTGGAAGCAACACCTGAGTCGAGATGTTTGAAAGAGGTGTAGAGCGACAATGCCGAGGCCGCGAACAACACGCCAAGCGACAGCAACACCTTGAATTCGAACTTGTTGATTTTGAACGGCACCCGCTGCACAAGCAGGATAACGCCCAAAATGAGCACTGCAAAAGTGAAACGGTAAAAAATCACGCTCGGCGGATTGAAACCCTCCTGGTATAAAAACAACGCCCCCAGAGGATTAGTCCCGTATGCAACCGCTGCGATAATCCCTGCGGCATATCCCTTTAATTTCGATGCTTCTGCCATAACAAAAAATTGGCGGCAAAAATAGCAAATTCGCAGTTCAACACAGCAGACCTTTTCCATCTTTTGTTTTACTTTTTTAGTATTTTTGCACCTTAAACGTAAATTATTATGAAACAACTGAAAAGACACTGTATGACCATTTTAGTCTGTTTGACGGCAATAGTCGTGAGCACCGATGCAACAGCGCAGAAATCTGGCAGTTACAACAACGCCGCATTAGAGAATATTGCGACACGCACCTCCGTGCGCAGCTACCTTGACAAACCCGTGGAGGCTTCCCAAATCGAGCAGCTACTGCACGCAGGCATGGCCGCCCCCACCGCAGTGAACCGACAACCGTGGCACTTCGTGGTCGTCACCGACAAGGCGCAGCTGAAAGCCCTGTCCAAAGCGAATCCCTATGCCGGAATGGCCGCTAAAGCACCCCTCGCCATCGTGGTCTGCGGCGACATGAAGAAGGCCCTTGACGGCAAGGCACGAGAGTTCTGGGTTCAGGACTGTTCCGCCGCCACCGAGAACATCCTCTTGGCTGCTAACGCCATGGGACTGGGGGCTGTGTGGACCGGCGCTTACCCCTCGGAAGACCGGGTCAAGGACATCTCCTCCACCCTCAACCTTCCCGAACACATCATCCCGCTCAATATCATCGTCATCGGCTACCCCGACAAAGAGAACACGCCCAAGGACAAGTGGAAACCCGAAAACATCTCTTACAATGTCTATGGCGGCAAACAACCCGTGGCCGAAGTTCGTCCGATTCAAGAATCTGACTTCGTGGAATTTGACTACACGAAGGCATCGAACATCAACCCGTTCACATGGTTCAAGGGGGCAGGTCTCCTGTTGGCGTCAGGTGACAAAGAAAGCCACAACGCCATGACCATCGGCTGGGGCGCTTTGGGCAACGTATGGAGCCACAACGTGAACACCATCACAGTGTATGTGGCACCCGCCCGCTACACTTACGAGTTTATGGAAAAGTACCAATATTTCACCGTAATGGTCTTCGACGAGGACCGTAAGGACGTTCTGGAATACATGGGCACGCACAGCGGCCGAGATGTCAACAAGGAGAAGGAACTCGGCCTGCATGTGGCCTATACGGAAAACGGCGCCGCCTACTACCTGGAAGCCCGCGAAGTCTATGAGTGCGAGGTCATCTATCGCGACCCGTTCCATGAAGAGGGGTTCGGCGACATTCCCAAAAAGCGTTACGAAAACTTCCCAGCCGGCATCCACCACCAATACATCGGCAAGATTGTGAGCGCAAAGAGACGGTAAAAGCTCTCCTGCAACCCGGCATAACAGTCTATGGCGCGATTTTAGGTTGACACCTCACGCCATGACTTTCATTTCGCACTTACCACAGTCAAACTCCAGGCGAAACCGATGCCCGCCAGAGACCAGGAAAAGCGGGTCAACGGGTGTTTTTGGGTTTTCCGCGCGGCGACGACACCATCCTAACTCATACCGCAGGCAGTATTTGCATGTCATCACGGCTTTGCCCGCATAATCCTCCGTTTTGTCCAAACCATACTCGACATCTACCGCCCCGAAATCCTCATACACGGCTCGGTGGGCCTCGTTGGTGATGTTCCGCAGATAACCAGCCTGAGCAAACAGCTTCTCTGGACGATACTCCCGAGACACATCCATCGGATGAAAATGACGGGTACGCGCTTCCACAAGCTTCTCAACCAACTTGGTTTTCAAGTAATTGACAAATCCAGAACGTAGAAATGATGTGCAAACAGGAATCTTGATGTCGCGTGCCTCGAACGGCGTGTTCCCCAATTTCGATAGCGCGGTGCGTAATGTTTCCGCCATCTTCTCCCGCTGCTGCGCGGGTTCCATGGCGGCCGCTTCCTCCACTGAAACGCTACAACAGTCCTCATCGACCATGGTGACCCGCACCCCGTAATCGAGTTCTTCGTAAAGAATATCCACCGCAATCTTCCGCTCCGCAGTTTTCCCGGACAATATCTTCTCAAACTGCTTGTCAATGTTTCGGTATAAGGCAACTTCAGTGAATTTGGACAGTTCCTTTTGAGGGAAGAGACGGTTGCCTTCGACCTTGTTGACCAGGAAGCCTTCTAACTCGCTGTCTGCGTTGATGAAACATAATCCGTCACCGTTGGAGACTATCGGATGGCCGTCACTGTGCTGCGCCTGGCTGACATGTCTTGCCCCTTCGGAGCCGCCTCTACACAGCGGGGTATAAAAATACTGGCTGTTGGTTTGTGTCAAGGTTCCGATGGGTTCGCCGATGGCCTTTGGGGTGTCGAAAGAGGCCATCGGAGTGCGCTTTCCGTCAATAAAATAGGGGGTGTATTCGCGGTTGAAAGTTTTACGGAGATCGGGCGTGAAGAAAAAGCGTGTGACGCCGCTGCTGGCGCGGCGTGCCTCAGGATATCCGCCGAGGATGGAGTCCAGTTGCTGCCGGTAGAATGCCGTCACATTCTTGACATAGCTCTCGCTCTTCAGCCGTCCCTCCACCTTGAACGACATGATGCCGGCGTTTATCATCCCTTCGAGAAAATCGGCGCGGCACATGTCTTTCAGCGACAGCAAATGCTTGTTGCATACCAGTGTTTTCCCTTTGGCGTCCTGCAGGTCGAAACGGGTGCGGCAGATTTGGGCGCAGGCACCGCGGTTACCGCTACGGCCCGCCATCATCCGGCTGATGTAGCACTGTCCGCTGTAACACACACACAACGCCCCGTGCACAAAGGCTTCGAGTTCTATATCGGTTTGTTTATGGATGTCTTGTATAGTCTCAAGGTCGGTTTCACGGGCTAATACCGCGCGGGTGAAGCCGAGTTTTTCGAGGAACTGGATGCGTTCGAGCGAATGGTTGTGACATTGTGTACTCGCGTGCAAAGCCATGGGCGGAATGTCGAGCTTCAGCAACCCCAAGTCTTGGATCAGCACCGCATCAACACCTACGTCATATAGGCTCCACAGAAGTTTTCGGGCTTCTTCCAACTCATTGTCATACAACAGCGTATTGACCGTGACATGCACTTTTGCCCCATACAGGTGGGCATAGTCCACCAATTCTGCAATATCCCGGAGGGAATTACCTGCCGCTTGCCGCGCTCCAAACGCGGATGCCCCCGTATAGACAGCATCCGCTCCGTGGTTAATGGCAGTTTTACCGCACGCAAGATCCTTCGCAGGCAGAAGCAACTCTATCCTACTCATGGGCGAAACGCTCTGCTTTGAGTGGGAATTGTTCGGCCAGCTCGCCGGAGAAGTAGAAGTCATTGCAGATCACCCCGAACGTGTAAACCTCGTCGTGGACGGTGATGTGCGACCCTCCGCATTTCGGGTCGGGTCCCGGCTTGGAAGCTTGGAAACCGAGGTTGAAGAGGGTGAACAGGATGTCGGGGCGGTTGGTGATGTCGTAGCCGGAACGTTTCCACTGCAACATGGTCTGGTGCAGGATGCATCCGGTGTAGAGGTAGGAGTAGAGATGGTTATGGTAGTTTGTAAGCCGGTTAAAACGTTCGCTCTGGTGGTCGGCGGTTTGGAAGTCAAGAATATGTTCATAAGGCTTGCCCATGTAGAAAATGGAGGCGGTGTCGGTGAGATTGCGTTCAACTTGCATGGCCGTGAAGTCTTTGATTCCGTTGACGCCGAGCGAGAACTGCGACTGTACAGAAAGTACTTTCATAGGGCCGAGGTAGCGTTTGAACATCTCGCGTTTGCTGTTGAAGAGGCGCACTTGCTCGCCCACAAGACAACCCACGATGAGACGGGGTTCCACGCCTGTAAGGCGAGCTGCCTCATAAATCACCGCCGTATCCTTGAGGATGGCGGCTTTCAAGGCAGGCCACGCCGAATCGTTCATCCACGGGATGACGTTGCCTTCAAACGTTTTTCCCTTTTTGGATTTCAAGAGATTATCGACATCTTGAACCGCCTTCCGATAATCATCGCCATACTCATCCCCCTGCATGTACATGTTGGCCGCATAAATCATCTCCTGCACGGCTGACGGCCGGTCGCTGAACTGCGCGGCATGGAAAATCAAGTCGGCATTCTTGGGATAGAATTGGCGCAAGACAGACAGGTTCCGATAACCGGAAAGCGCCTGTTCCTGGCTGTCGATGGAGTCGGACTGTGCCGCATAGTGCTGGCTGTCGGTGAGGTAGCGGTTGTTCTTGTCGGCACCGCCCTTGTTGTTGGTGAAACCCAGTTCATAGAACCCCCATGCAGCGAGGATTCCCGCACCTATCAACGCAAAGAGATGCAACACAATGAGATAGAACTTGCTTCGGCCTTTGAGTCGTTTCCAAGACTTCCAAAGCGAAAATTTCTTGCGCGTTTTTCGGGGGGACTGTAGAGGCTCAAGATTTTGCGCCTCTACAGAAGAATTTGTCTCTTCCATCTTACTTCTAACGTCTAAAATCTTACGTTACATATCAAACGTCCAACGTCCCGATCACACCAGATTTGCGAATCCCATGAAAGCCATGGCGAGGATGCCTGCGGTGATGAGGGCTATCGGCACGCCCTTCATGCCTTTGGGAATCTCCACAAGCTCAAGTTGTTCGCGCAGGCCTGCGAAGATCACGATGGCGAGGGTGAAGCCTATGGCGATGGCAACAGCGTAGAGCGTGTTGTCAATCACCGAGAAACCGTGACCGGGGATAATGGTCTGCTGGGTGACGTTGATGGCTACGCCGAGCACAGCGCAGTTGGTCGTGATCAGGGGCAGGAAGACTCCCAAGGCACGGTACAGCGAGGGGCTGACCTTCTTGAGGATGATCTCCACCATCTGCACGAGGCTTGCGATGACGAGGATGAACACAATGGTCTGCAGATAGGTGATGTCGAAAGGGACGAGGACATACTTCTGCAGCAGCGAGGTGACGAGGGTGGCCAACGCCATGACGAACGTGACGGCGGCGCCCATGCCGAGGGCGGTGTTCACCTTGCTGGAAACGCCCAGGAACGGGCAAATTCCGAGGAACTGCACCAAGATGATGTTGTTGACGAGCACAGCTCCGATAATCATTAAGATATATTCCATTGTCTTGTTTTATTCGTTTATTCTTTGTGTCTTGAGATTTGTGACTTATGTCAGTGTCATAAATCAAAAATTACAAGTCTTTTGTGTTATCTGCCGGTTGATGCTTTCTCTTCTCCTCGCTTTTGTTCACAAAATACCGCACTGCCGCCATCACGAAGCCGAAGACGAGGAACGCGCCGGGGGCGAGCACGAAAATGAGGATGTGGTATTCCGCGGGGATGAACTGGAAGCCCATGATGGAGCCGGAGCCGAGGATTTCGCGGATGGCGCCGATGAGGACCAGGGCGATGGTGAAGCCGATGCCCATGCCGAGGCCGTCCAGGGCGGAGTCAACCACGGTGTTCTTGTTGGCGAAGGCCTCCGCGCGGCCCAGCACGATGCAGTTCACCACGATCAGCGGGATGAACACGCCCAAGCTGGCCGACAGCGCGGGCAGGAACCCTTGGATCAGCAGGTCAATCATGCTCACGAAGGTGGCGATGATGACGATGTAGCTCGGGATGCGCACCTTGTCGGGAATCACGTTCTTCAGCGCCGAGATGAGCATGTTGGACATCAGCAGCACGAAGGTCGTGGCCGCGCCCATGCCCAAGGCGTTCGTCACGGAAGTCGTGACTGCCAGCGTCGGACAACAGCCCAAAACCAGAATCAGGGTGGGGTTTTCTTTGAAGAAGCCCTTGGTTAATATACTTAACTTACTGTTATTATTATTGTTACTCATGATAATCCTCCTTTATTTTCATAAATACATCGTAAGCGCGCTGCACCGCGTCGCAGTAGGCTCGGGAGGAGATGGTGGCCGCCGTGATGGCATCCACGTCACCGCCATCCTTCTTCACCACCAACCGGTAATCGGCAGGGTTCTGGTGGTTGAACTGCTTGGCGAAGTCGCTCTTGTCCTTGTTGATTTTGTCGCCCAAGCCGGGAGTCTCGCTTGCTTTCAGCACCTCGGTGTTGACGATGGTGCCCTCAGCGTCGAAGCCGACCATCAGGTCGAAGCGGCCCGAGAAGGCTTTCTTGGTGTAGGTCTCAATGCCCGCGCCGCAGAGCTCGCCATCCTTGCCGATGGCCAAGTGGACGGGAATCTGCTCGTTGTCGGCATCCACGACCACGGTGTCGCGCACGGTGCCTTCGTAGGCAGGCAGCACGGACTGCAGGGCTTTCTCTTTCTTCTCTTTCTGACCCTTTTCGATAGGTCCTTTGGTGAGGGCATACACGCCGGTGAGGGCCAAAGCCGCAAGCAGCGAGATGCACGTCAGCACAATCACTAATCTCCAGATGGAATCTTTCTTTGCCATATCGATAGAATTTTAAGGGTTATTGGGCGAATTGTTTGGGTTTGAAGCCTTTGTTGATCAGCGGCACGACGGCATTCATCAGTAGGATGGAGAAGGAGACGCCCTCAGGGTAGGCACCGAAGAGACGGATGATGATGGTGAGCAGGCCGCAGCCGCAGCCGAACACGATCATGCCCCACGGGGAGGTCGGGGAAGTCACCATGTCGGTGGCCATGAAGCAGGCACCGAGGATGAGGCCGCCGCCGAGCAGGTGGATGAACGGGTTCACATACACCGCCGGGTTCACCAAATGGAAGATGCCGGCGACGACGAACACCGTGGCGATGAACGACACGGGGATGTGCCACGTGATGATGCGTTTCCAGAGCAGGAAGCCCGCGCCGATGAGCAGGGCGATGGCTGACACCTCGCCGAAACTGCCGCCCATCTGTCCGACAAGCATGTCAACGTAGGAGGGGAGCTGCGTCAAGTCGCCGCCCTCCTTGATGAGGCCGAGGGTGGTGGGACCGGTCACGGCGTCGGCAAAGCCCCAGATGGGGGTCGGCACCGGCCAGGAGGTCATCTGCACCGGGAAGGCGATGAGCAGGGTGACACGCGCCACCAATGCCGGGTTGAACAGGTTGTGGCCCAGACCGCCGAAGGGCATCTTCGCAATCCCGATGGCCACCAATGCGCCTATAACCATGATCCAGACTGGCAGATTGGAGGGTACATTGAAAGCTAATAGCAATCCCGTAACTACGGCGGAACCGTCGTCAACCGTGGGCTTCTGATGAAGCATGAATCGCTGGATGAGGTACTCGAAAAGCACGCAGCATCCGATGGAGACGAGTGTCAGGTAGATGACCGGAAGCCCAAAATAATAGACGGACACCAAAAACGCCGGCATCAGTGAAAGGACCACCGACCACATGATTTTCTTCACAGACTCGTCGCTGTGAACATGAGGTGACCCCGAAATGTGTAACAATTTATCCATTGATTGTTGATTTTATAATTTCCAATTCACCTGATAAAACAAACTGCAAAAGTAATATTTTTTTGGATACGAAGATTTAAAAAAACAAATGCGGGGCCACACGGTTGCACGGCCCCGCACTGGAGGTCGGTTTTGTCAGCGGACCAGGGTGATGGTGCCGGTTCTCGCCATCATCTCGTTGGGCGTCCCGATTTTGGCATAGTTGATTTTCCAGACATAGATCCCTTCCGGCGCAGGCTTCTCCTCCAAGAAACCGTCCCAACCTTGCCCGGTGTTGTTGGTGTAGAAAATCAGCTCCCCTGTGCGCGTATAAATGACGAACTCATAATTGACCACGTCGTTCACCTTTGGCAGGAAGACGTCGTTGTGACCGTCGTTATTGGGCGTGAAGGTGTTGGGGACGAAGAAAGCGAAGTTGTCTTCAACGGGAATCACCTGGACAGTGTCGTCAGAGCAGCCGTCGGAGTTGGTGACCGTCAGGTGGACCGTCATCAAATCACTCTCCGTCAGGTGGTAGGCGTGTGAGGGTTCCTCCACGTAGGAACTGTGCCCGTCGCCGAAATTCCACACATAGTTGGTGATGTTCTCGCCGGTGGAGAGATTGTAGAAAAACACCTCCTCGCCGTTTTCCGGCTCGGCGGGGCTGAACGTGAATCCGGCGTGCGGGAAGTCGGACACATGGATGACCCCCGGATACAGAAGCGAGTCGCTGCATCCCGGGGCACTCTCCACCAGCAGGGAGACGTCATAGTAGCCCGGGACCGGAAGTGAAGGATGGAGAGTGACGGCGGAATCGACGTACTGGTAGGCCGTGTCGCTGCTGACCGTCCAGTACAGTTTCGCCGTCGAAGGAGTGTACTGCGCCTGCAGGGTCACGGGCAGCGGCACGCACCCGTGGTCAGGCGTGTAGGTTACCGTGAACTCGGGCTTCGGGACGATATTAACCTCAACATCGGCAGTGTCAGTCATGCAGTGCCATTGGTCGTACGCCGCCACCTTATAGTTGGCGCTCTCCGTGATGAGACACTCGGTGGCAAGCGAGTCAGGGTGGGTTATGCCTGTGGCGGGAATCCATTCGTAAGTGAGCGGGGCTGTACCTCCTTCCCGTGTCACCTCAACATACTCGAGCTTGTCACACACCGTGATGGCGGTGTCGCGCAGTTGGACGGAGTCGTTGGCGCGCAAATGCAGGACGATGGTGTCGAATTTGCGGAAACACTCCTCCAAGTTGCCGAATCCGGTGCAGCCCTGCGTCACCACATACAGGTAAGCAGTCTTGGTCGGCTGGTTTTCCGGATAATGCACGTTCGGGGACATCCGGACATGTACAAGCTGGGATGTCTCGCCCGAGGGGAAGAAGAAGGAGTTGTTCTCCACGGTAAGGGCGTCACCCGTGGGCATGGTCATAAAGTAATCGACACCCAGCACGGCATTCCCACCCGTGTTGATGACGATGGAGGTGGTGGACGTGAGCGACGGGCGCTCCACCTCGAAATTCAAGTCCAGCTCGCGGCAGTTCTGGATGAGCGTGTCGCCGCCCGTCGGCATTGTCCAGTCCTCTTCCACTTGGACTCGCGGGCTGTAGAAGCTTCCCTCTTCAAGGAACACACCGGAGTCCAAGGAATTGTCGCCCACATTTGCCACAGCCAGCTTCATGTGATAGGTCTGGCAGGCGAAGATGACGGCACTGGCTGACAGCGCCGTGGTGTAGCCGTCATACTCCACACCATTGCCACTTGGGTTGTTAATGTAGTATGTTGTGTTTGCTCCACCCGAACCGCAGGGATTTCCACTGTTCACGTTGTTGATGGAGACCGGGGTGCTGACCGTCCCGGGGATGATGGCCACGTTTTTGGTGGTGACCGCGAAGGTGACCGGGTCTATGCCCGTCAGGAAAAAGGCGAAAACGTCATTGTAACTGGACCCGACGTATTCGCAATACTCTTCGGAGCCGAAGACATAGTTAAAGGCAAATTCGTCCGCCATGGCGATGAAATCGAACTCCAACGAAGCGGAGCCGTTAATATCGTCGGTGGCCAATGAGGCGAGTTGGCTTTCCGCGTAGTAGTTGCTGACGGAACTGGTGGCCCCTCCACTGCTGTTCGGCCCTGCCGCCAAGCTCACATTACCAGTGGTCATGACAAGTCCGGAAGCAAGGGGGAACGAGGTGTACCCGTTCCGGTTGAAAGTCCCGATCTGAGAGTAAGTGACATTGCCGGACTGGTTGTTGAACTTGGCCGGCTGATTGAAAGCCCCAGGACAGTCGCAACCCGTTATCAGCACACCATCGCCCGCCAGATGGCTCTACAGTATGCTCTCCACGGACTGCCCCACCAACGACGACACGGTAAGGTTCTGGTTCTGAGCGTTTGCAAAAGAAAAGAGCAATACGCCTGCCAACAACAATAAGTGCTTTTTCATAACTCTACTTTATATTATTTGTATTATTACAACTACATGTTCGCCTTTCCAAACAGGGAAAACCTTGTCACACGGAACAATCCGAACAACCTTTAAACGGAAAAAGATTTCAAACGTTACAAAAATAATCTATTCCACCTCGATTTCATCAACAAACAGCCATGCCGGATGCCCGAAGCCGGTATGCCCTTCCGGCAACTGGTGACCGGTGATGACCACCTGCAGGTAGCGGGCGGTCACCGGCTCGAACGCCAAGGAGAACTCCTCGATGCCGTTTACTTGGTCCCAGTCGGCAAGCGGATACTCCTCCTTGGCCACCTTGCGGAACTTTTTCCCGTCATCAGACACCAGCACGGTAAAAGATGCAGGGTTATATATCCAGTCGTTGATGTTGAGGATGGAGTGGAAGGAGACTTTCCGTATCTCGGTGGGAGCCTGGAGGTCGATGGTGGCATCCAAGGGAACGCCCCAGAAACCGATCCAGCGTCCGGTGCGGTAGTTCTGGCTTCCGTGCAGCCCGTCGATGAGCGTGGGGGCGCCCTCATAGGCATAGTTCTCGTGGGGCGGCTCCTTCAGACTCACAGGTTTCATTGAAGACTTCGAGAATTGGAACGAAGTCTTGTACTCAGAAGTCCCCCCGTCAGGACGGATGAGGATGGCACGGAAGTCAGTATTCTCACGGATTTCCACGGGATTCGTATAGACCGTACCCTTTTTCGGGTTTCGGCCGTCCGTAGTATAGCGGATTTCTCCCTCCCCGTGCTTGGAGAGCGTGACGGTGATGCAACCCGTCTCGTAGTCAGGAGTAACCTCAGCCTGCAGGTCGAAGATATGATGGGCGTAGTTATAATCATAGACATCATACAACTTTGCCATCCGAAAGCAACGTTTCACAAAATCCTGATAGTCACGCTGCTGAGGCTTACACCATTGTATTTCCGACAAAGCGGCCATACGTGGCAGGGCGTTGTATTCCACATCCTTGAAACTATGGATATATTCGCCCCACATGCAGCCTTGCACCCCGATGACATGCTGTTTCCGACTCTCTTTCAATTCGTTGGGCAGTGGCAGGAAAGAATAGACCCGTTCCACGGGCAGGTAGCCGTCGGCGGCGACCGGTTCCTCCTCGGGGGTGAGCGACTGGCCTTGGCTGAAGTAGAGGTAGTCGCCGGGGGCCATCACCACGTCGTGGCCCTTGTTGGCCGCGCTGACGCCTCCGGAGACGCCACGCCAGCTCATGATCATCGCGCTCGGGCTGACACTCCCTTCGAGGATTTCATCCCATCCGATGATGCGGCGTCCGCGGGCCCTCACCACTTTCTCCATGCGGTTCATCACATAGCTTTGCAGGTGGTCCTCCGCAGTGAATTTCCCGTCGTCGTGCAAACCGAGCAGGTGGATTCTCGCCTGGCACTTCGGGCACTCCCGCCAGCGGGCTTTCGGGCACTCGTCGCCCCCGATATGGATGATGTCGGAAGGGAAGACATCCATCACCTCGCCGAGCACGTCCTCCAATAGACGCATGGCGGTGTCATTGCCGGCACACAGCACCTCATCGGTGACACCCCAGCGCCGCCACACCTCGTAAGGGCCGCCGGTGCAGCCGAGGTCCGGATAGGCGGCCAGCACCGATTGCGTATGTCCGGGCAGGTCGATTTCTGGGATGATGGTGATATGACGATCGGCGGCGTAGGCCACCAGCCCGCGCAATTCCTCCTGCGTGTAGAAGCCGCCGTGGCGGATGTCGTCGTACTGGTTGGTGTTGCGCCCGACGACGGTGCCGCTACGCCACGCCCCAACTTTGGTCAGCTCCGGATACTTTTTGATTTCCATACGCCAGCCTTGGTCGTCTGTGAGGTGGAGGTGGAACTTGTTGATGTTGTGCATTGCGAGCATGTCGATGTAGCGTTTCACGGAATCAAGGGCTATGAAGTGGCGACTCACATCGAGATGCATGCCCCGGTAGGCGAACTGCGGGAAGTCGGCGACCTTGCCGGCGGGGAAGTTGACCACATCGGCTTTCTCGCCGGCCGGCATGCTTTTGCGCAGGGTCTGGATGCCGTAGAAGACCCCCGCCGCATCGCCGCCCCGGAGAACAATCTTCTCGGAATTGACACTGATCTGGTAGGATTCCGGACGAGGGCAGGCGACCGTGTCCACCATCAAGTAGACCCCCGCCGCACTCTTCTGGACCATCGGCTTAATCACGAACTTCTCCCGCATGAGGTCAGAGAGATACTCGGCAAGAAACTCCGCTTCGCGCCGCAGGGAGTCCTTCTCGGCGTAGAAAATGACCGTGTTCTCGGTCAGCGAAAAAGGTGCACTGCCGCTCAACGAAATCTCTTTGGGTAAAGGGATGATCTGGAAGTCCGCGTCCAGAACTTTCTGTTCACAACCAGAGAACAGTCCGCCACACAGCGCGACCGCCAGGATGAGCCATAATTGGGAATAGTTCTTTCTCATTTTTGCCGTGTTTTATTTATCAAACGGCAAAAATACAATTTTAATCGAGAACCGGAAAGAGTAAATTGTCCGCATGACCTGAAAAAAATGTATCTTTGCCGCGACAAAAGCAACCTGTTATGAAAGGCAAAGTAATCATCATGTCCGCGCCTTCCGGGGCCGGCAAGACTTCTATCGTCAAGCATGTTCTGGACTACCTTCCTGAACTGAGATTCTCCACTTCCGCGACCACCCGCGCCATGCGAGAGGGGGAGGTCAACGGACGCGACTACCACTTCCTGTCTGTCGAAGACTTCCGAAAAGGCATCGAACACGACGATTTCCTCGAATGGGAAGAAGTTTACCGAAACCAGTTCTACGGGACACTCAAAAGCGAAATCCAACGCATCTGGGACGAGGGCAAAACCGTCATTTTCGATGTGGACGTAAAGGGAGGCCTCAACATCAAGAAGTACTTCGGCGACAATGCGTTGGCCATCTTTGTGAAGCCACCCACCGTGGAGGAGCTGGAAAACCGACTGCGCAAACGGGGCACCGAGACCGAGGAGTCGCTGCGCAAACGGGTCGCGAAAGCCGAGTACGAACTCACTTTCGCCCCCCGCTTCGACCGCGTCATACTTAACGACAACCTTGACGACGCCCGCGCCGAAACGCTCCGGACCATCCGCGAATTTTTGGACAAGGAATGAACCGCACCCGGAACATAGCCGTTGTAGGGGCCGGCGCGTCCGGGCTTTTCCTCGCGAAAAAACTTTCCGAAGTGCGTTCCCTCAACGTGACCGTTTTCGAAAAAAACCGGCAGGTGGGAGCAAAACTACGCGCCTCGGGAGGCGGCAAGGCCAATATCTTCAACCGAAACATACGCCCTGACCACTACAACCAACCCGCATTTTTGGCAAATCTCTTGAAAATATATCCACCAGAACAGCTTGAAAACCAATTTGCTGCATGGGGACTCGTGACCATCTCTGATGACGAAGGCCGCGTCTATCCTGCCACTCAATTCTCCCAAACCGTGGTCGATGTGCTTTCTGACTTCTCTTCAGACCATATTCGTATAACAACCGAACATGATATCCAACACGTTGAATACAAAATGGATAAATGGATAGTCGATGATGAACCCACAAAGTTCGACACCCTTGTGCTTACCTCGGGTTCCCCTGCCGGCATGATTCCGAAAAACCAGAAGGGATACAACGGGTATGTTCAAAGTTTATCATTGAAAGTCAATGATTTGAAACCCTCATTGGCCGGTTTTGTTTTGAAAGACTACCCAAAGTCCCTGTCTGGATGCCGCACGAAAGCGATTGTATCCTTATATCAAGGCAACAACTTGATTCACAAAGAGTCAGGGGAGATTACCTTCAAAGACGATGGCATATCTGGCATTGTGGTCATGAACATGTCCGCCTATTACCGACGGCTCATCTCACCGAATAACTGCCGTTTGGAAATCAACCTAACCTATTGGGACGAGAACTTCGACACGAACACATACTTACATAACAACCGGAACATCAATGGATTGTTACATCCTAAACTGGCTGACCTATACCGTCAAAATCCCTTCGACACCCACCGTCTCGTCTTCCGGATAGCAGACACCTACCCGTTGGAAGGGGCGCAGGTGGCCCATGGCGGCATCGACTTGGCGGAAATTGACGGGAACTTCGCCTCAAAAAGGTTCAAAAACCTCTACATTCTCGGCGAGATGCTGGATGTTGACGGTGTATGCGGGGGATACAACCTCTACTTCGCGTTCGCTTCTGCGGCAGTAGCGGCGTCGAAGATCCGGAATTCGGGGATATAGCCGCGCCCACTCGCCATCGCTCGGCACGGGTCACCCGGCAGGACCAATGCCCTATACGGGCAATTCGTGACAAGCCCGTCCTGGTGGCATATTTCCAACACCGACATCCGCCAACCATCTTTCACTAAAAAACATATCTTTGCACCACGTATCAATTCAAATATCTTATCAATGAAAAAACTAACTGTCAGTATTTTAGCATTAACTATCATCATTATGCTTGCATCTTGTAATAAGAAGAACAACACGGTTACGAAGGTGGAATACCCCGAAACCAAGAAATGCGACACCGTGGACGAATATTTCGGTGTTGCCGTGCCAGACCCCTACCGCTGGCTC
Source organism: uncultured Bacteroidales bacterium (assembly GCA_946186495.1). GTDB lineage: Bacteria > Bacteroidota > Bacteroidia > Bacteroidales > WCHB1-69 > F23-D06. The sequence goes on along the minus strand of CAMHNQ010000026.1, from coordinate 6,329 downwards.
GAGGACGACTACTCCGAGGAGACCGCCAACTGGGTGAAGGCCCAGAACGCAGTGACCGACCGGTTTCTGTCGCAGATCCCCTACCGCGAGAAGATGAAACAGCACTTGAAGGAACTGCTGAACTACCCGAAAGAGGGTGCGCCGTGGAAGAAGGGTGACCGCTACTTCTTCTACCGCAACGACGGCCTGCAGAACCAGAGCGTACTCTACTACAAGAACGCCCTTGACGGCGAGGCCGTAGAGCTGCTCGACCCCAACAAGCTCTCCGACGACGGCACCGTGGCGCTTTCCACGCTCGGCATCTCCGACGACGGCCGCTACCTCGGCTATGCCATCTCCCGCAACGGCAGCGACTGGCAGGAAATCTACGTCAAGGACATTGAAACCGGAAAGGTGTTGAACGACCACCTCGTATGGGTGAAGTTCTCCGGCATCGCCTGGAAGGACGACGGCTTCTTCTACAGCCGATTCCCAGAGCCCAAGAACGAGCTCTCCGGCGTGAACGAGAACGGCAAACTCTACTACCACAAAGTCGGCACCGACCAAAAGGAGGACCAGCTGGCCTACGAGGACCGCACCAACCCGAACCTCAGCTTCTCCGCCGATGTCGTCAACAAACGCTACTTGGTGATTTACGGCAGCGAATCCACGTCAGGCAATTCGCTGTATTACAAAGATTTGGAAAATCCAAAGGCGCAGTTTGTCAAAGCCGTGACCGATTTCACGGACGATTATGCCGTGATTGATGAAATCGACGGCCACTTTCTCGTGATGACCAACCACAACGCCCCGGAGTACCAGGTCATCAGCATCCCGGTCGGCAGCCTCAACACGATGGGCTGGACGGAGGTCATCCCCGCCACCAAGGGCGAGGTGCTCACAGGTGTCAGCCACATCGGCAAACGGCTGATTGCCAACTACACCAAGGACGCCCGCTCGCTCGTGAAGATTTTCGATGAGGGCGGCCAGTTCCTCGGCAACCTCGACAACGACATGATCGGCACCATCGGCGGCTTCAGCGGCGAGGCCGACGACACGGAGACCTTCTACACCGTGACCTCATACACTACCCCGGCGACCATATATAAATATGATGTCGTCCACAACAAATCGACTCTGTACAAGAAGTCCGAGATCAAGTTCAATGCCGACGAATACGTCACTGAGCAGAAATTCTTCACCTCGAAAGACGGCACCAAGGTCCCGATGTTCATCACTCACAAGAAGGGCATCAAGATGGACGGCAGCAACCCCACGCTGCTCTACGGGTACGGCGGTTTCAACATCTCGCTCACTCCGAGCTTCAGCGCGACGCGGGTCGCCTGGCTGGAGCAGGGCGGCGTGCTGGCCATCGCGAACCTGCGCGGCGGCGGCGAGTACGGCAAGGCGTGGCACGAGGCCGGCACGAAGCTGAAAAAGCAGAACGTTTTCGACGACTGCATTGCGGCAGCCGAATTCCTGATCAGTCAAGGATATACCAGCAAGGAGAAATTGGCGTTGCAAGGCGGATCCAACGGCGGACTGCTCGTCGGCGCGGTCGTGAACCAACGTCCCGACCTCTTCGCGGTGGCGATCCCGCAGGTGGGCGTCATGGATATGCTGCGCTACCATAAGTTCACCATTGGCCGCTACTGGGCGGTGGATTACGGCACCAGCGAAGACAGCAAGGAGATGTTCGAGTACCTCTACAAGTACTCCCCGCTGCACTCCATCCAAAACGGCAAGGAGTACCCCGCCATTTTGGTGACCACCGCCGACCACGACGACCGGGTGGTACCCGCACACTCGTTCAAGTACGCGGCTGCCTTGCAGAACAGCGACATCGGCGACAAGCCGCACCTCATCCGCATCGAGAGCAACGCGGGCCACGGCGGCGGCAAACCCTTAGACAAGGCCATCGACGAAGTGGTGGACATCTATTCGTTCATCTTCTTCAACATGGGCGTGGACCCGAAATATTAAAGCTGCAATGGGCTATCACAAAATCTGCAATTTACCCCTATACGAAAAACGGAAAGCGACTTGCTTTCCGTTTTTCAATCAACAACAACCAATTTTATATTAAATCATGACAATTCTGCTCTGATTTTCACGATGCAAAGAAACAACATTTTCGTAACGTGACCAATCCCCTTTTCTTGCGTTTTTCATATCCTTCCGGTCACTATTTTTGGTGATGCCTGAAAGGTGAAAAAAACATCGTACCAAAGCATTCACAATTTATGTACTTTTGCAGCGCGATTATATATGGTATGGGAAAACGGTTCTTCTTTGCGGCGTTGTTCACATTTCCGTTGCTGTTGTTCGGACAGGGGCGGGTGGATTCCCTGTACCGGCTTTATGAGAAAGCCGAGAAGGGCGCCCAGACTCAATACGCCAAGCAATTGCTGGACATTTTCCAGCGGGAGGAGCTGTTCGACCAAACGATAAAGGACATCCACGCTGTTGACCGTCATTTCGCCGAGATGCTGGTGCACCTTGGCATGTGTCTCCACGAGTATGATGCCGGCCACTTCCCGCAGGCCATTGAATCGGGACTGAAAGCGGAGGGCCGTGTCCCGAAAGACTCGTTGCAATGGCTTTCCAGCTGCTGTGAGGTGCTGGCTTTGTCCTATTTCCGCCAAGGGGATTTCGCCAAGGCTGTCGGCTATGCGCAAAAAAGCCACGAGGTAGGTGAACGGTTGGGCGACGACAAGATACGCAGCACCGCACTAAACATTCTCGCAGGAATTCACTGCCACACCAAACAGTACGACAAGGCTCTCGAATACAGCGACCGCGCCATCAGTATTGAGCGGCAAGGCGACGACGACAAGGCGTTAGCCGTCCGCCTCGGGGTCAAAAGCGAAATTCTGCTGCTGATGGACCGTCCGCAGGAGGCTTTGAAGGAAATTGAGGAGGCGATAGCTATTGACACGCGGGCGGGGCGTGAGGAAAAAGTGGGCGTACGGCTGTCACAAAAGTCAGACATACTCGCCCATCAGCATCGTTGGGCGGAATGCCGCGAAACCTGCCTGCAGGCATTGGACATATTCGAGCGGCATAACAATATCATGGACAAGATTATCGTCCTCAGGCAACTTGGCTCCTGCGAAATACAGCTGAAACAGTACAATCATGCCGAAAAGCACCTGACTGAGGGGGAACGGCTCTGTCGGACATCCGGCTTCCGCCCGCAACTTTGGCGTATCCAACGGCAACTGAGCATCCTGTACAAGAACACTGCCCGCCTCGACAAAGCCATGGACTACCTGGAACAGTCCGCCAACCTCAGGGACTCGCTTAACGAGGAACGCCAGCAACAGATTATCGCTGAGTACCAGGCCCGCTTCGAGGTCAAGGAGAAGGAGCAGGAGTTGGAACGACAACGGAACAAGACACGTAACCGCAGTATCATCGCAGTCACGCTGCTCTGCGTGGCGCTCTTGGCTGTCATGCTCGCCATATACGCCTATCAACTGGCCGAAATTCGCCGGAAACGCAATGCCGAACTGGCCAACATCAACACTGTCAAAGACCGTTTCTTCTCCATCATATCCCACGATTTGAAAAACCCGGTGCAGGCACAGTCCCAACTCCTCGGTTTCATGCATGAGCATTATGACGACGTGGACGACGACACGAAGAAGGAACAAATCGCCACCCTGGACGAATCCGGCAAGCGGCTGGGTGAGTTGCTGACGAGTCTGCTGGACTGGACATCCTTGGAGAGCGGACGAATGAAATGCAACCCCATCCGCGTGGACCTCACCACCATTGTGCGCCGGAACATCGAACTTGTGCGGCCAACAGCAGAGTCAAAAGGTATCCGGTTTGTCACCTCTCTGGAAGAACCCTGCCACGTCTTCACCGACCGCAACTGCATAGACACCATCCTCCGTAATCTGATATTCAACTCCGTGAAATTCTCACACGTAGGTGGTGTTGTGGAAATCGTCTCCTCTTTGTCTGACAACAACGTCTGCCTTTCTGTGGCAGACCACGGGATAGGCATGACAAAGGCGCAGGCGGAGACCATTTTCCACCTGAACCAGATTTCCACATTGGGCACCCGAGAGGAAACCGGCACGGGATTGGGTCTTGTCGTCTGCAAAACAATGGCGAACATGATTCATGCTGACCTCCAATTCACCAGCGATGAGGGAAAAGGAAGCACATTCACCCTTACCATCCCCCTCCACCATGTAACCCAAAAACCCTCATCCCCATGGAAAAGATAAACATCCTACTTGTCGAAGACCAAATGCTGACACGGATGGGGATGACTATGGCCTTGAACCGGAACGCCGATTGCCAGGTTGTGGCAGAGGCCGGCTCCGTGCAGGAAGCCAAGCAGCTATTGAAACAGAACCAAAATCTGGACGTGGTGTTGCTCGACCTCATGCTTCCCGACGGCAGCGGCGTTGATGTGGTGCGCTTCCTCCGACAGCGCGGCTCAGACATCAAGGTGCTGGTCATTTCCGCCGACACCAATCAGGAAACCATCCTGCAGCTGGTGGAGATGGGTATCGGCGGCTTCATCAGCAAATATGCAGACATCGACACCCTCACAACGGCCATCCACTCCGTCTATAGAGGCATCGAGTATTTCGGAAAAGACATTGCTGAGATTATAGAAGCTGTTTCCACAGCCAAGGGACCGGCTGAAGAGATGTTCACCGGCCGGGAACTGGATATCGTACGCCTGTGCGCCAAAGGACTAAGCGTAAAACAGATTGCTGACGTGTTATGCATTAGCACACGTACTGTAGAAACCCATAAAAACCATATCTTCAGAAAGTTAGGATTCAACAGCACTTCAGAACTTATTCGTTGGGTCTTTGATCACGGGATTGTTAGAAGTTGACCACCGCGAATACGTAAATTTACGTATTTTTCAGCCATCCGCCCATAACAATAAGATATAACAAACTAATATTCAATAAATTGAATATTACAAACACTTTTTTTGCCGAAGAGCCGGCACAAGAAGAGCAATTCGGAAAATTATATTTTTGCATTCAAATAATCTATTGTGCAAAAACACAAAATCATATACAATGAAAAGAATTGTTATCTTATTGTTTTTAAGTGGTTTAAGTTTAATCACGCTTGGACAGTCCGCCTTGGTTCCTGTAGGCGGAGATGCGCAGACTCCCTCGGGAAGTGTCAGTTACACTGTCGGACAGATTGCGGTTGAGACGGCCTCCGGAAGCAGTGGATCCGTCTCTGTTGCGGAAGGGGTGCAGCAACCCTATGAGATCATGACCGTGGGGGTTAACCATTACCCGCAGATAACCCTCAACGCGGTGGTGTACCCTAATCCTTCTGAAAACCTCGCCCAACTGCGGCTTGACGGGGTGGAAATCCCCGCCACCGGGCTCCAAGCCCATCTTTTCGACAGCAAAGGGAAGCTGTTGCAACGGATACTGGTCACAGGCGACCTTACCACTTTCCAAATCGGGCAATATGCCACTGGAACATACTATCTGGAGCTTCGCGACGGCGAACAGTCTCTCAAGACTTTCAAAGTGGTGCGCAAGTAGTGTCACGACAGGCTGTGTGTTACATTATTCTTAAATATACATCACTATGAAAAAGATTTACTTATTAATCGCTTTCTTGGTGTGCTGTGCGGCAAGTCTGTTCGCACAGGCTCCGGAGAAATTCAGCTACCAGGCGGTGGTGCGCAATGCCACCAACCAGCTGGTCACCAACTCCGCAGTCGGGGTCCGGATCAGCGTATTGCAGGGTACTGAAAACGGAATGCCCGTTTACGTGGAGACCCAGACCGTCACCACCAATGCAAACGGGTTAATGACCCTGGTAATCGGGGATGGCATTGCCTCGCAGGGAAGTTTTTCCTCCATCGATTGGGGGAACGGCCCGTATTATCTGAAAAGCGAGATTGACCCCAACGGAGGGAGCAATTACGCGGTGACGAGTGTCCAACAGATGATGAGCGTGCCGTATGCGCTCTACGCAGCGCAAGCCGGGAATGTTCCGGCCTTTACCATCCTGCCCACGGACACCGGATACGTGCTGGTGCTTACCCCCGCAGGAGGAACTCCGCAGACATACGTGCTTCGAAACGGGACTCAAGGGCCACAAGGTTTGCCAGGCGCTACAGGTCCGCAAGGTCCTGCCGGTCCTGAGGGTCCGCAAGGCCCGCAAGGTCCTGCTGGTCCAGAGGGTCCGCAAGGCTTGCCAGGTGCTACGGGTCCGCAAGGTCCTGCCGGTCCTGAGGGTCCGCAAGGTCCCGCAGGTGTAGGCATTCCGCAGACGCTTACCCTTATCGGCGACCAGCTGACCATCTCGGAGGGCAACACCATCACCCTGCCGACCAACGG
>CAMHNQ010000025.1 GCA_946186495.1 uncultured Bacteroidales bacterium | reverse complement strand
TACGCTATTCCAATCTTTTTGGGAAATCATTTGTGAAAAAAGGGACGGTGACGGTGTTGTGACCGGTTTTGGAATCCTGTCACTCCATGATTGGAAAAACTGTATCTTTGCAGCCAAATTAAATTCAAAAGGAAAGATTCTTCAACACTGCTGGACCACAGAAGCCCGACATCAACTACACGATTGAGCCGTTGAGCCGTTTCGATTTGGACGACATTCTGACGCTCATTCGCCAGCAACGCTATTTCGTGATGCACGCGCCCCGACAGACGGGCAAGACCTCTTGTATGCTTGCCCTGCGCGACTACCTGAACCGGGAGGATGACTACATCGCCGTCTATGCCAACGTGGAGGGCGGCCAGGCTTCGCGCAACGACGCGCAGAGCGTGGTGAAATCCACCGTTGACACCTTGGCAATGCAATTCAGAAGCGTGCTAAAGAGCGACATGCCGCTGCGGACACGCGACGAGGTGCAGCAAGAAGGCAAGGATGCGATGTTAGCCACGTATCTTCGGTATCTTTCTGAACGGATAGCCAAACCTATTGTCCTCATTATCGATGAAATAGACGCTTTGGTCGGCGACAGCCTGGTCAGCATTCTCAGGCAAATCCGCTCGGGCTATAACGATCGCCCCGCATCTTTTCCGCAAAGCGTCATCCTGTGCGGCGTGCGCGACGTGCGCGACTACCGCATTGTGCTCTCCAACCAAGACATCATCACCGGCGGCTCGGCCTTCAACATCAAGGCGACCTCGCTGCGGCTGGGAAACTTCTCCAAGGAAGAGATCCATGAGCTTTACATGCAGCACACCCGCGAAACCGGCCAAGTGTTTGACGAAGCCTGTTTCCCGATGGTATGGGACGCTACTGAAGGGCAACCCTGGTTGGTGAACGCGCTGGGACACGAGGTGACCTGGAACATCCGGGAGAACCGCGACCGCAGCGTCCGCATCATCCCCGAAATGATCGACAAGGCCATAGAGAATATCATCTACCGCCGCGACACGCATATTGACTATTTATATAATTTATTGGACGATTCCGATGTGCGACAAATCGTTCTCCCCTTACATTACCATCAAGAGCATTTAAACCCAACCACAACCATGGAAAGTATTGACTATTGTATAGAGAATGGAATAATAGTGCGCGAAAGGCACAGACCTTTGAGAATATCAAATGGCATTTACCAAAAATTAATTTCAAGCAAATTTCCACAGTCATCGATGAGGGCCACCTGATCGTCTTCGACCGGACGCAGGAGAAGACCTGGGACGAGCGCATCTGGCACAAGCCGTACGAATACAGTGGGAGAACGATTATGGTGTGGGGGATGTGATGGAGAGAGGTTTTCGCAATAAAGCGATATGCTTCGCATGGACCGCTTTGCTTTGCGTGTCATCGTTGTTCCGCATTTCCGCTCAGCCCGTCCTGCCCGACAACATGATGGAGGCAGACTGCGCGACAGACGTGCAGCAGCAGCCATGGGACGCGCATGTGCTCCGTTCCTATGACATTCACGGCAACCTGCTCGCCATCTCCGACGTGAACACCCCATGCGAGGGCGTAGTTTCTGTCACCGACTTCAACGGCGACGGCTGGCCGGAGGTCTATATTGGAAACGTGATTTATGATGCAGCCACGCTCAAGCGGCTCTGTGCCGGGCCGCCCGATGGTAACATGGGGCGCTCATGGAGGAACGATGTCAGCGAGGTTGGCCGGTGCGCCATGCCTTTCGCCGCCAATGTGCTGGGAGACAGCATCCCTGAGCTCATCTGCGGCAACACTATCTACCGGGTTTCCATCGCCAGTCGCACTGACATGACCCAAAACAGCGTGACGGAATTGAAAACCGTCGGTATTCCCTCCTGGATTCCGCAGGACGGCAATGTAGCAGTGGTCGATTTCAACATGGACGGGCAGTTGGACGTGTTGGTGGTCATTGACCAGACGGGCAGCAATATTTATCCCAACTTTCACCCCTAAAAAATTTTTTCATCGAAATTTCGGGTTGTTCACAAGGGTTCGATTTTGCAAGTCGCTGATATTCAATATTTGTCTTGTGAGTGGGAGGAATATTTGCGTTTTGTAGGACACTTTCGTTTAAAAAACATGTTGTATTTTTGCCGCCATGCACGCGAACGTACAATGGCGACATGACCCCGCAGCGGGCGAAGAGGCTCCTTACTACAGACTCAAGGAGTCATATCGCGACGTGTGCGGCACCGTCCACTCGCTCATCGTGCTGAACATCGGCTTCGAGCCCGCGCTGACGCCGCGCCAGATGCACCGCATCGCTGCCGCGCTGACCTCGCGCTTCGCCAACCGCCATCAGAAAGACGCTTTCGGCGGCCCTTTGGAGGGACTCGAACCTGCCGAGCGCGACTACGCGGAGCGGTACTGGCGGCAGATGATTACAGACGGGCAGATTGACCGCTTCGACAACAGGGAGGAGCAGGCGCGGCAGGAGGCAGGCAAGTACATCGACCTCGACACGGTTCGGCACACCGATGCCCGCGAAGTGGGCGCGGAGTGGCTGTGCAAGCAGGCCATCGACCAGCTGCGCATGGAGGAGTTCCTGCGGGGCAAAGGCGGGACGAAGAACTACGAGAAGGTCATCGAGCGTGTGGGCAGGGCGCGGGAGAAATACCCCTCCGTTGCGAAATTCTACGACATTGAATACCAGCGCGATGAGAAGAAAAAGGAGAACATGGGTAGCATCAGCTGGACGGTACGCGACCTGTCGGAGGCGGAGTCCGGCCACGGGGTCTATTTCCTGCGCACCAACGTGCGGACCTTCGACGAGAAGACCACCTGGGACTACTACAACCTGATACGCGAGATCGAGTGCATGAACCGCCAGCTGAAGACCGACCTGAACCTGCGCCCGATCTACCACCAGCGCGACGACCGCAGCGACGCCCACCTGTTCCTCGGGATGCTGGCCTACTGGGTGGTGAACACCATCCGCCACCAGCTCAAGGGAAAGGTGGAGAACGCCTACTGGACGGAGATCGTGAGGCGGATGTCCACCCAGAAGCTGGTCACCACGACGGCCTTCAACGCGCTGGGCGAGAAAGTGGAACTGCGGCAGTGCAGCGAGCCGTCGAAGCAGGCCCGCGAAATCTACCGGAAGCTCAGCTACAAGGAGGCTCCGTTCAGGAAAATGAAAATCTGTAGGTCACAGCGGCCTCCCGACTGAAACGCCAATCCCCACAAACAGGGGAAGTGCGCCTTGGTAGGAGTGAAAGTTGGGCTAAGTGATGTGGCCAATTCGGAGCATCATCTCCCGTTTTTTGAAAGGCACACCGCTGGAAACCAAAGTTTTTGAAACACTGCCACCCACCACGAACGACTATTTCCGTTCGCCACAAGGACCCATGTGCAGCTAAGGTGCCTACTGCGTCTATGATCGTTTTCTGGCCCTGTATCTGTGTAGGGCTAAGGGTTCAGTTTTGAAACTCTCCCACGACCTTCTCCAAAAGTCCCGCCAGCCCAATCCCCTCCACGTTTTCCCGCAGAGGTTTATTCCCTTATCGACAGGTGTTTCCTGAACGAGAAGATGAAGCGAAACTACAAGCGCATCATTGAGCAGCGGCGGCAGTGGTTTGCAAGCGAGGGCTGAAAACGCTCATCTCCCCAACAGCCCCTTCGTCACGTTCCATCGGAACTGGATCAGCTTCCAGCCTCTTTTCGGGTGACCCGTCAAGATATGCCCGATGCACAGCACTGCAGGATAAAAAGTATAATATTTTATACTTTTTGGCAATATATAACAGAAAAAATGTATTTTTGCTGCCGAAGTACAATAAAACATACTTTAAGATGGATATTGCAGCTATAATCAAGAAAAGGAGAGCGCTACTGGGGTTGTCGCAACAAGACTTGGCGGAATTCGCTGAGGTGGGCATCGCCACAATCAAGGATATTGAGCGAGGGAAAGGGAACCCTTCGCTGCATACGCTGCAGAGAATCATGACGGTCTTGGGCTTGGAGATGATTATCCAGACCAAAGAAACGCAATACTTGAACGATAATTATGACGCAAAATGAGAACCGTGGATGTATATTTGGATAACCGGCTCGCAGGTCGGCTCACAGAACGTGGTCTAGACGACTACGAATTCGCCTATAACGCCCATTATTTGGCCAATCCGGAAACACCTGCCATTGCATTGTCGCTGCCCAAAAGAGAGAAGCCCTACCGCTCCAGTCGTATCTTCCCATTTTTCACCAACTTGTTACCGGAAGGCACCAATCGCAAAGCTATGTGCGCAACTTTCAAGGTGGATGACAATGACTTTTTCGGGATGTTGGAGATGATTTGCGGAATGGACTGCATTGGCAATGTGACATTGAGAAAGGAGGGGAAATGAAAACTATTGGCGTTTGTCCAGCTACTTTGCAACCTGGACACGATACTTATTCACCGTTAGCACTAAAGATGCTCTTCAATGGCGAGAAAGTGTCCCCATTCTTGGGTTTTGACTTTGAGGGCGTTAATGCCAGCTCTGATCTGCAAGAAAACCAGAGAAATCTTTCAATCTCCGGTGTGCAGGAGAAATATTCGGCCGTGGTGGAGTATGGGCATATCCGTTTGTCTCACCCTGGGGAACAGAGTACTTTCATCCTGAAACCTGCTCCGCTTATTCATCTCCAAACTCGCAAACAAATTCCTGCCAACGAACATCTGACCATGCAAATAGCCTCACAGGTTTATGGTATTGACACGGCAGCGAATGCATTGTGTTTCAGTGCAAAAGGACAACCTGTGTATATCACCCGAAGGTTTGATGTGAAACCCGACTTGACGAAGTATCCGATGGAAGATTTTGCATCGGTGCTTGGCAAAACCGAGCAGGGTGCCGGCAGCAATTTCAAATATGATGGGCATTACGCCATGATTGCCGATGCTATCCGGGCAGTTGTACCGGCGTGGATGGTGGAAACGGAACGCTTCTTCAAACTGGTGTTATTCAACTACCTGTACGCAAACGAGGATGCGCATCTGAAGAATTTTTCGCTCATCAATCGCAATGGCGAGTATGCGCTTGCACCGGCTTACGACCTGCTGAACACCCGCCTTCATCTTGAAAGCGATGATTTGGGTTTGAAAGGTGGACTCGCCCCCGACATTGAGCCGAGCGATGCCATGCTCCGAACAGGACATTTGTGTCGGACTGATTTCGAGCGATTCGGGCGGCGCATCGGACTGCCTGCTAAAAGAACCGAACGAGTTTTGGATCTTTTTATGGAGTTTCCGCCAAAGGTTAACAATCTTATCGCCCGTAGTTTCCTGAGCGAAAAGATGAAATGCAACTACAAGCGCATCATTGAGCAGCAGCGGCAGTGGTTCGTAAGAGAGGGCTGAAGACGCTCATCTCCCTAACAACCCCTTTGTCACGTTCAAGCGGAATTGTATCAGTTTCCAGCCTTTTTTCGGGTGGATAATTTTTATATTCCCTCCGCTAGCTCAAACGCCTCTGCGATGTTGTCCTCCAAGGAGCAATAGGTCCATGATCCATAACGCCCAATCGAGTAAATGTTGGATTGAGCGAGCATTTCCTTTTTCCGCTTTTTATCTTCTTCCGATTGCTGGGTGATGTGTACGTATGCGGGATCCATCATCACATGATGAGAAGCTACTAACTGTTGATCTGAAATGATGCCCACTTTCTTGAGGTCAGACAGTGTTCTTTCCAATATTTTCGGTATATCAATGTTCTGTTCATCGTGATTAAAACCAATCTCCACATATAAAGACATCTTGTCCTGGCCAATTATGTTGTCATAAAAACCGACACGATAGAAAATCAGTTCCCGATCTGGGAAATAAATCCAGTTGTTTCTTATTTCAGTCCCTTTTTTGTCAAATCCAAGATTGAACACCAAGACTTTGTTCCAAGAGTAGATGGATTTGTCATATTCGATTCCACACATATCCATTAGCTTAGGGAAAGGGGCCGAGGAGATAAGGTTGTCAAAACGCAAGGCTCTCTTGTTCGTGACGGCCGTCCCGGAGGCTCTATCTACCGAAACAAGCCATTCATTAAAACTGATTTTAGACCTATCCACATGCGAGGCTACTGATTCAACCACCTTGATGACACCTCGTTTTGGATATAGAAAAAAAGCATTGTATGATTGGTTGCTTGAATTTCTGAAATTTCGAATGATTTCCTCTCTGTTGGCGTATGGGAAAAAGCGCCCCATTGCATCGGTGTCTAATTTATCCAAATCCGTAGCATACAACTTCTCATTATATGGAATCAGAAATTTCTCTGCTATAGATTTACCGAATTTCGCATATAACATACTTTTAAAAGAGGTGATTTCCACATTGCCATCGACATTAAAAAGGTCGTAAAGGCAATCTATAAACTCTTCTTTGTCCAACTGATGTATATTCATTTGGAAAGGGAAATCTACAAGAATCCCCTTATAATATATTTGGGTGAATTTGTGAACTTTGAGCATGTCAACTTCCGACAATCGGCCCATCACATAATCTTTAACCCACTCTCGTTGAAAGTGGAAAAAATGACCTGAATAGTCCCATACATAATCACCTGAATAGATTGTCTTGCAATAACCGCCTATCTCATTATCCTTCTCGATAATAAGATAATCATTCTTTGTTGCCGCAGCATAACTTAATCCGGAAATCCCAGCACCGATAATTAGATCCATCTTTGTTAAATATATTTATACTATCATCTTTTTTTTCTTCGCATATATGGATATCACCTTCATTGCCATTTTAGGAGTGTGTTGAAGCATCCAATCCAATGTCTTTAAGGAAATTTTAGATTTATAATACGAATTTCTAACATAATCTGGCACTTGAAGAAGCAACTCCTTGTAAATTTCCTTAATTGTCGGCTCTTGAGGTTCCAAAGAATTGGTGATATAGTTAAAAATAGAAGCCATATATCCTTTTTTAATGTATATGAAGTCCACTTCCTCTTTATACTCATTGTAAACGCCCTTTTCTTTTGCATAAAGCATTAATTTTCTAAATGTCGAAAGGCGTTTTTGGTATTTTGTACTATCCTTTGTCGTGGTAACAGAGCCCGGGCGGATGAGATACATATAAAGCGGCTTGTTTACGTATGCAATTGATTTGGCGGTCAGCAGGGCGCATGTGACGAAATAGCTATCATCTGCTGAACGGTCTTCGGCAAATAGAATGTCATTGTCGATGAGTAATTCCCGTTTGTATATAAACGAAGCGAACAAAGACACATAATGGGTCAGAAAAAACTTTCTCTGTTCAGAAGAGATTGGCCCACAATCAATATGAGGATTTTCCAAGATATCGCCCTTGCTACCATCAGGAAATTCCTTTTGCATCTGGCAACAGCAAAGATCACAGGTTCCGTTATCCTTGGCTGTTTTGTAAAGCTCCTCAAACATGGTCGGTTCAATCCAATCATCGCTGTCAACAAATGCGATGTATTCTCCTTTGGCCTGGGGAATGGCAAAATTGCGCGCCATGCCGGCGCCCAGATTATGCTCCGGTTTCAAGAATACGAACTGTTCTTTGCGCGGATGGTCCTTAATCATGTCCTGCACCAACTCAATGCTGTTGTCAGGGCCATGGTCATCTACGAAGATAAACTCCATCTCTTGTAGAGTTTGCATCAAAAGTGACGCGGTACACTTCTCAATGTATTGAGCCACACCGTAAACGGGTAAAATAACGGATACCTTAATCATAAACATTCAAAATTTAAATGGGACGTTACAGTTGTTGTCCACTAAGACAATCTCATATTTTTCGGGCGACAGCGTGTTTTCAGCAATGCTTTTTAACACATTGTAGATGTACTTGTCGCGGTTGTAGGTGCAGATAATGACGGAAAGCATGGTTTCAGTATTTGGTTTGTTGTTGGTTAAGGCCTAACTGAGACATGACGCCGAGCAGCTGCCCTTGACGCATTCGGACATTTGCTAAAGTATTCATTATGAGTGTATTATCATAACGAAACTTCCACCAATCTGTTTTTTCATGCAAATACATACAATGGCCATTATTTTTCAGCAAAAATAGCATTTTTCGGCGAAAAAACGTCTTATTCGCCGAAAAATGCTCGGCGAATGTTAGGCGACCTCTTTCTCTCTGCCTCGGTAATACCACACTAAACTTCCAGCCATTACGACAAGCATCAAGATAGAAATCACCAATGTAATCTTATCCCACTTATATAGCAGTGGAGCCTCGCATTTGAACTCTATGGTATGCTCACCCGCAGGAACGACCATGGCACGCAGGATGTAGTTGGCCCGCATATATTCTGCCGGTTTGCCGTCGATGTAGGCGCGCCAGTCGGGGGCGTAATAGACCTCCGAGAAAACGGCCAACTGGTCTTTGGATGCCTTGGACTTATAGACCACATAGTCGGGATTGTATGGCTTCTGATGCTCCATCACGATGACGGCATTGCTGTCACGCTCCAGGTTCTTGCCTTGCACCATTGCGGCGAAACGTTTGTCGATAACCGCCGTATCTGCCGGATTAAGCTCGTTCAAAGCCAGAATCTCCGCGTTGGGATCCTCCACTAATTGATATTGATCCACGAACCAGGCGTTGCCCAATGCGTCGGGGTTGCGCTGCACCATAGGTTGGCCGTTCTGGCCGGGAGTCACAATATACCGTGCATTCAGCATGTTGAGTACCTCCATGTTGATATGGCGGGAGAGATAGAAATCGATGATGTCCTGATAACGACGCAGTTTTGCTGCGCTGTAACCGCCGATTTGGTGATGGAAAGCAGACGGATAGGAGTCGTTGAAGGTGTTCACCGAGAGGTCGAACACGCGGTAGTCCTCGTCCTTGAATTGTGCGGCGTACTGGTCTAACAGCTGGTCGGTCTGCGACGGTTTGAGCTTGATGCGCTTTTCGCTCACAAAGTTGGAGTCGTTGAGGTAGCGGCGATCGACACCCCAGAGGTCAAACACCACCAAGCAGGCCAGTACCCCGATGATGATGCCCGACTGTTTGATTTTCTCGTTGATGTAGAGCCATAATAACACGGCGGAAATCAGGATCAGTATCAGTGAGCGCCAGGAGTCGGACATGAACAGTGCCTTGCGGTCCTTGACCAATACATCCTTGATCATGTCCCATTGCGGTCCGTATTGCGCGGCCATCTGCGCGTCGCTGGCTCCGGAGAAGGAAAAGTTGCCCGACAGGGCCATCATCAGCAGTATGAAACCCGCCGTGATGCCCGTGGAGACGTACAATCCGAGGTTGAGCTTCTTCTTGTCAACAGGGTTCTCCTTGTCGAAGACGGTTTTCAGTGCGAGGACTCCCAAAATGACCATAGTCACGTTGGCCATCACCAAGCTCATAGAGGGAGTGCGGAACTTGTTGTAGAGCGGCAGGTGGTCGAACAGGAAACTGTTGAAGCCCATCAGGTTTTTGCCCCAGGCCATCAAAATGGAGAGGATGGTGGCGAGGAGAATCCACCAGCGTTCGGGCCCTTTCACCACAAACATGCCCAGGACGAAAAGGAAGATGACGATGGCACCGAAATAGACCGGACCGGAGGTGAAGGGTTGGTCGCCCCAGTAGAGCGGGGCCTGCTCCTGGCGGAAGTTCTTGTAGAATTCGGAATCTTTGCCTACATTCTCGCCGGATCCGCCGCCGTACGCGCCGGGTACGAGGAGCGTGTAGGTTTCGCCTTTGCCGTAGCTCCAGCTGAAAGCGTAGTCCTTGTCCAAACCGTCGGAAGCGGCAATAGACTTCGGCTCGCCGTCCTTATACAGGTCTTCGGGGGTCACAGTTATCTCTGAGCCGCCGCGCATAGTGTATTTGACATATTCCCTGTTGACTATCAAGTGGCGGGCATTGCTGCCGACTGCAAACACACAGCCTAATAACAAAACGCATACCGCTGTAGCAAAAGGTTTAAAATTCTTATCTTTAATGGCATATACAAAATACACCAAGCCGAGAATGATACCCATCAACATGGTGTAGTATGTAATCTGAATATGGTTGAAATTTATTTGCAACGCCAGAGCTAATGTAAATAAAATCCCGCCCCAGATATATTTTTTCCGAAATGAAAGCAACATTCCACCCAAAATAGGAGCTATCATAGACATAGCCCACCCTTTGGTGATGTGTCCTGCTTCAATAATAATGATATTGTAGCTGCCTAATCCAAAAGCCAATGCACCTAAAAGGCTTAGCCAAGGATTGCAGCCTAATGCTAATAAACATGCATAAAAACCAATTAAATAGAGGAATATCATGGCAATGTTGCGCTCCCAGCCCATGGGACGCATTATCAGAAGAGTTTTGATGGGAGTCAGAGCGTTTTTAGCGGGGATGGAAGAGATTTGGTATCCTGGCATCCCGCTAAACATGGAACTTGTCCATGTTGTATATTTTCCTGTCTTTTCATGAAAGTCCGCTTGTTCTTTTGCCATGGCAGTCGATTTCTGAATGTCCCCTTGCTGGATGACTTTGCCGTCGAAGGCGGGGGACATATAGACGGCGGCCACGAGGAAGAAGAACAGGATGATGCCGCAATGGATCAGTGTTTTTTTCAGGATCGGTTTCATATTCTCAATGTTTTTATTCCAATTTTTTCAAGGCTGCAAAAGTACGAAAAATAACGGGTGCTTCCATATTTTTCGTACTTTTGCACCCGAAAAGGTATAAATTTACTGAATACAATATTTTTATACCCGACAGGGTGTAAAATCATGTGTTATCAATGTCTTTATACCCGAAAACGTATAATTATGAATGAAACAAAATTGTCGAAGTTTGTGAAAGAGCAACGGAAGCTGTATCGTTTGACGCAGGTTGACCTGTCGGAGAAATCGGGGGTCGGACTCCGTTTTGTCCGTGATTTGGAACAGGGGAAACCAACATTACGGATAGACAAAGTGAACCAAGTGCTGGGACTGTTCGGAGCGGAACTGGGTCCTGTGAAAAAGGAAAGGAGTGAGGCATGAAGCGGGCGGAAGTCTATTTTTTGAACAAACTGGCAGGTGCTCTTGTGGAGGATGAAAACGGATACACGTTTGTCTATTCTGAATCCTATATTGCAGATAATGGTACTCCAATAAGCTTGACAATGCCATTGCAAACAGAACCTTTTACGAGCGACAACATGTTCCCTTTTTTCGACGGTCTTATTCCCGAAGGCTGGTTGTTGGACATCGCCCAGGCCAGCTGGAAAATCAATCCGCGTGACAGGATGTCGTTGCTATTAGCCTGTTGCAAAGATTGTATTGGTGCGGTAAGCATAGTGGATGTTTCTAACCAACAAAATAATTAGACGATGGCAAAGTGTTTATGCTGTTATCAGGAATTGGCAGACGGGATGGTGGATTATCATCCTAAATGCGCGAAGCGTTTTTTTGGAACGACCTCCGTTCCGGGATTTCCATATCTTCATTCTGAAATAAAAGATTTGGCGAAGGAGGTAGTGCGCAGCCAAACGGCTGTGACAGGTGTGCAGGCGAAATTGTCCATGGATATTGAGAAATTGCAGCATGAGTCACGCTTCACCATTGTTGGATTGTGGGGAAGGTTCATTTTAAAGCCTCAAACCGAACACTATCCATATTTGCCGGAGATAGAGGATTTAACGATGCATTTGGCTGAAATTGCTAAAATCCAAGTTGTTCCACATACACTTGTGCGCTTTGCTGATGGTCGATTATGCTACCTGACACGCAGAATCGACCGAACAGCGAGCGGTGAAAAGGTTCCGATGGAAGACATGTGCCAACTCTCCGCAAAGCTGACAGAGAACAAATATCGTGGCTCTTACGAACAGATTGCAAAGTTCGTCATGCGATATTCCGCTGCGCCTAAACTGGACTTGGCTCGATTCTGGGAAATTGTGCTGTTTTCCTGGATTACAGGAAACAGCGACATGCATCTTAAAAATTTCTCACTCTATACCCCGATTCAAGACAAACCTCAACTTACTCCAGCATACGATTTGCTTAACACCTTGTTAGTCACACCTTCTGATACAGAGGAATTGGCATTGACCCTGAATGCAAAAAAGAGAAAATTAACCATTCAAGATTTTCAAAAAGCAATGGTTAACAGTGGCTTGGAAGGGAAAGTGTTCCAAAATACACTGCGTAAATTTCAAATAGTCCAATCCGATTGGTTTGCTTTTATTAAACGGTCGTTTCTACCTCAAGAGATGAAACAGGGGTTCATTTCTATGATAGCCGAACGGATGGGCCGCCTGAACGGGAATTAGCATATTGGAAATTTGTGTATTTTTGCCGACACGAAAAATCATGCTGATAATGGATTATTGGTCAGAATAAGAAATGGGATTATACATAAACATAGGGAATGATGGTTTTCGCGCGGCTCGGAACAGCGAATACATTGACAAGAGCCATCTGATTGAGACAGTCAACCTGTCGTTGAACTCTGAGCGCCAGTTTATATGCGTCAGTCGTGCTCGTCGTTTCGGAAAGTCGATGGCGGCAAAAATGCTGAACGCCTACTATGACCGTTCATGCCAATCAGACGAGCTGTTCCGCGACCTTGAAATAGCGAAGAGTCCAACCTATACGCAACATCTGAACAAATATCCGGTACTGTATGTGGATATGACAAATTTCATCACCCGATACCGAAATAGTGGAGAAATCACACGTCATATTCAAAAAGATATCCTGACAGAGCTGAGAGAGGCCTACCCCTGCGTGAACTGTGGCAAAAACAACGACATGTTGTCGATGCTATATGCCATTGTGCAACAGGCCGAGCCGATGAAATTCATCATGATTGTGGATGAGTGGGATGCGGTTCTCCGTGAATCCGGCTCCGAACATGGCGAAGTCGAAAAATACGTGGATTTCCTTCGCCTGCTTTTCAAGTCAGGGAATGCGCTTTCGGTTTTTGCCGGTGTGTATATGACTGGTATCTTGCCAATTAAGAAATATAACATGCAATCGGCATTAAACAATTTCGAGGAATACACCATGATTTCTCCGGGGGAGATGGCAGCGAGTTTTGGGTTCACGGACGAAGAGGTTTCGGATTTGTGCTCTCGTCATCATATCGATAAAGAGCCGATCCGGATCTGGTATGATGGTTACATCATCGGCGAACAGAGGTCCATATATAATCCGTTATCTGTCGTCAGAGCGATTAGACGCCGCTACTGCGAAAGTTATTGGTCGAACACGGGTACTTACGAAACGGTGGCACACTACATCAAAATGAATTATGAAGGGCTCAAAGACGATGTGATCCGGTTGCTTGCGGGCGAAAGTTGTCGCGTGAACACCACGAATTTCCAGAATGACCTGAATGTTGTCAGAAGTAAAAACGACATCTTGACCATTCTCATACATTTGGGCTATCTTGCTTTTGACCGGGAGAGCAGCACCTGTCATATTCCAAACAAGGAAATAAGCATAGAATTTGAAAATGCCGTTGAGGACACGGGCTGGGATGTGATAGTGCAGGCTTTGAGGCAATCCGAGCAATTGTTACAGTGGACGCTTTCGGGCGAGTCGAAACAAGTGGAGGAAGCCGTGGACCGCATTCATTCTGACAACACCAGCATCTTGCAATATAATGACGAGAATTCGCTGGCTTGTGTGCTTTCTTTGGCCTATTATGCCGCCAAATCCAAGTATGTCGCGATTAGAGAGCTGCCAGCCGGCAAAGGTTTTGCCGACATCGTGCTTGTTCCCCGCCAAGGTGTCGTTTTGCCTGCCATTGTTCTTGAATTGAAGAACAATCAAACCGCTGAAGCCGCCATCAGTCAGATAAAAAACAAGCATTATCCCGACTCGCTCATGGAATATGCAGGTGAAGTGGTTTTAGTGGGCATCAATTATGACAAAAGCAGCAAAAAACATCACTGTTTGATTGAGCGGCTTAAGAAAGCATGAGACTGGTTTTTCAGAGAATTTGCGGTGTCGGAGTCACTTTGTTACAGTTCCATGCCCGACAGAATATCGAAAAAAAATGAAAGAGATGAAATTGTCGAAATTTATGAAAGTGCAACGGAAGTTGTATCATTTGACATGAGTGAATTGTGTGCAAAGTCATTCAGTGGTATTTAACAAACAAATGACTTTTTTGCTAAATTGCATTATATGTATATTCGAAAATAATAATTATAATTATGTGTTTTTTCTCAATTATTGTCCCAGTATTCAATCGTCCAAATGAAGTCGAAGAACTTTTGGAAAGCATAGCAAAACAAACGTTTACTGATTTTGAAGTCATCATCGTGGAAGATGGTTCAACTGTCAGATGTGAAGACATTGTTCAAAAATACACTTCATCAATCAATGTGGCATATTATTTCAAGGAGAATTCAGGTCCTGGTGATACCCGAAATTATGGAAATGCATATTCTCATGGCAAATATCTTTTAATTTTGGACTCAGATGTCATACTTCCGACTTTCTATTTGGAAGAAATCTACAAAGAGTTACAACAATCTCCTTGTGATGCTTTTGGAGGTCCAGATCGTGCACATTCTTCTTTCACCCCAGTTCAAAAAGCTATTAGTTATGCCATGACATCTTTCTTTACGACGGGTGGCATTCGTGGAGGGAAGAAAAAATTAGACAAATTTTATCCTAGAAGCTTTAACCTTGGTATTAGAAAAGAAGTGTATGACGTTTTGGGAGGGTTTTCAAAAATGAGATTTGGAGAAGATATTGATCTTAGTATCAGAATTTTTGACAATGGTTATACTTGTCGACTTTTCCCTAATGCGTGGGTTTATCATAAACGACGCACTGACTTCAAAAAGTTCTTTAAACAGGTGCATAATTCTGGAATTGCTCGCATAAACCTGTATAAACGTCATCCCAATTCGCTGAAGATGGTACATTTACTTCCCGCTTGTTTTACTTTAGGACTTGTCTTTTTGTTGGTTCTTTCCATCTTTTGGCCTTGGGCTTTAATGCCTATTGTTCTCTATATGCTTTTGATTTTTGCAGATGCATCACTTAAAGAACATAGCATAAAGATTGGTTTGTTGGCAATTATTGCTTCCTTTGTACAATTGATAGGCTATGGAACCGGATTTTTGCGTGCAGTATGGAGACGATTGATACTGAAACAAGACGAATTTGAGGCCTATAAAAAAAATTTTTATAAATAAAACCCTTTGATTTAACCGTTTAACACCAACATGAACCCCCGCATCCCCCAGTCCATCAGCCAGTCCATCGCCGCCAAGCAGGCGATTTTGGAAAACCCTGGATTTCTGGCCCGCATCCAGCAGGCCGCGGACCTCGTCACTGCCTCCCTGCGCGGCGGCGGAAAAGTCCACTTCTGCGGCAACGGCGGCAGTGCGGCCGACGCCCAGCACCTCGCCGCCGAACTCTCCGGCCGCTTCTACTTCGACCGGCCGCCGCTCAACGCCGAAGCCCTCCATTGCAACACCTCCTACCTCACCGCCGTGGGCAATGACTACGGCTACGACCTTATCTTCTCGCGCCTTCTGCGCGGTACTGCCAAAGCCGGCGATGTCATCGTGGGCATCTCCACCTCCGGCAACTCCAAGAACATCCTCAATGCCTTCGAAGTGGCCAAGGAGATGGGCGTGCACATCATCGCCATGACCGGCGAGACCGGCGGCAGGATGAAGGATTACGCGGAGGTCCTCCTGAACGTGCCCTCCACCGACACGCCGCGTATCCAGGAAAGCCACATCATGATCGGACATATTATCTGCGAACTTGTGGAGTCCGCGATATTCGGCTAAAATCAGCTGCCGAATAAGCGTCTGTTTGGTTTGGATTCTCCTGACAAAGTGTCCCTCAACAATGCTCGTCCTTGTTCGGAGACTCTGGATTCTGCTCATGTTCTCGAGCCTCTTTCCACTCCAATATATGAGACATTACCGGCGAGAGATGTTTGTAGGCGACGGAAGCTTCCTTGACCTCATGTTTGATGAGGATTTCTTTTTTGTCAACGGTGTCGATAAAGTAGAACAGCACACCGAACACCAGAACCACTTTCAACGCGCCGAAAAGGATGCCCAGTCCCTTGTCGAGAAACTCAGACAGCACGGGCTTGAGCGCCCGCTTCAGAATCCGTCCCAACAGGTTGACCAACACTATGGTAAGGATGAAACACAACGAGAATGAGATGGGCTTTGCCAACGTGGTGCCCGTGAGCCAAAGCGAAATCAAGTCGGAGAATTTATAGGAGATGAACAGCCCTAAAAACAGGGCGGCCAAGGAGACAATCTCCA
This sequence comes from uncultured Bacteroidales bacterium, assembly GCA_946186495.1. Taxonomy (GTDB): domain Bacteria; phylum Bacteroidota; class Bacteroidia; order Bacteroidales; family WCHB1-69; genus F23-D06. The sequence continues at coordinate 24,114 of CAMHNQ010000025.1, read as the reverse complement.
TCAGGAAGCCGTTTTTGAATCCCCTGAAGGCGTACCAGCAGAGGGGTATCAATACGATGATGTCGATCCAGTTCATTTTGGAATGGTTATTGGTTATTGGTTATTGGTTATTGAGGGTTTGAAGGTAAAGGGTTATCAAAATTGGTGGCAAAAGTAAACAAATTATCGTTAGGACAGAAATGTATTTTTTGTGTCTTTGTCGTCTAATTTCATCGCTATGAAAAATCGTTTACTTTTTATAACCATAATGCTGCTGTTTGCAGCAGTTTCGGTGCAGACGGTGACATATCTGGCAGACCCAAGCAGGTAGAGGGGGCTGGAAGCAATCGCGAACATATCCCCTGTGCGGCTGAACAAGCGCACAGGGGAAACGCCCCGGGAGGACAGGTACTTCATCACCACGCTCACGGACACCGAGAAGGTGATGAATGCCGTCCACAGCCACCGGGGTTAGAGAGCATGCGCTGGATGGATGCTGGATATGGACTTCGGGGAAGACCATAGTGCCAAACGGGCATGCAATGCAGCCGCCGGCTTTATGCAACATACTTCAATGCCCCGTGTAGTCGGAGTCTTTGGAAGTTGGTGCGTAAGCCCTGGAGACAACATTCCCCCATGCCAGGTTGATTTCCTACCTGACAAATACGGGAGAATAGCTATAATTTGCTCCCTGCCAATATAAAATGTTCAAATTTACAATATCACATTTGTAGCACTTTCTTGAATTGTTTCTTAAAGGACCGAGACAGCTCAAAGCTGACATTCTCAGAAATGAGAATGCGGTCCTTAATAACTCCAGAGACCTTGTTCATATTCACCACTACTGAACGATTGATCTTCTGGAACATTGATTTCGGAAATTTTGAAGCAAACATTTTCAGATTGCTTCTGAAGTATTTTCTCTCACCATCCTCGAAATAAACGCATACCTGGTTTCCGACTTTTTTCAGGTAGAGGACATTGTCGAACACGATTCGTATCGACTCCTCGTTTCGAGTCCCCATAATGAAAGTTGACTTCGTTACCGGCTGGTTTGCGTTGTACGAAAGGTTTTCTTCCTCAATCCGTTGCATGGTCCGTTGGTCCACAGTATTGTAGGTGCCATAGATGTTTAAGATCTTGCCCATGATACTGTTCAGGTCCTTTTCCGAAAAAGGTGCATAAAAAATCTCCAAAAAACCTACTTTGAGAAGATGTTTGACCTTTTTGGTGTTCACGGAGTCACATAATCCTACAATGAAAGGAGGCTTTTTGATGTCAAAAAGCACATCCTCCGCATCGGTATCCATAAACAGGATTGTTGGATGATGTTTGTTTAAATACTCTATTGCCTCTGCTGAGTGGTGGCAAACAAAGGCAATCTCCAGCGAATAATACTTTGATAATAAGCTGGTTAACAAATCTACTTTTGATTCGTCCTCACATAGAATAACTACGGGAATCCCTACATTAATATTATGAAGCATACCCATTTATACAATATCTTCTAAGTAAAAGTACAAAATTTTGCTATTGCTGCAACAGAAAAGTGATTAAAAGTGGGTTTTTGTGAATAAATGTGCAGTTTGATGAATATTATGTACACAAAAGTACACATAATAATCAATATGCAATTTTTATTTCGGTTTATGCAGAAAAGTAAACATTATTGCAACTTTATACTTAAAAAAGGAAAAAAAGAATGATTAAGATGCAGAATTATTGTTATGTTGTAAAAATGATTTGTGGGTTAGCTGATAAATGTTTTTCTGAGGCATTGCTCTTTTTCAAACAGTATGTTCCGTAGTCGGTCCAGTTGTTCTACGGAATGCTCGGTTAATACAGGCGTGCGGGGAAGCCAATCGAGAGGTTTCCCGGGAAACCATAGTTTCAGGTTTTCAGTAATAGCAGTATCTTCATTTACAGGATTTTGACGGTTTTTTGTACGGGCGAATTGAAGAATCCTCAACCCGTCTGCTTTTTGGTGGAAGGCTTTCACGAAATGAGGAAAGTCTTTGACGTTGTTGCGTATGTCCGCCCAGATGTCTTTCCCCTTGTTGTTTTGTTGCAGGAAATAGAGGAATTCATTGTCAGTGTGATTGGTGCGGTTGGCGTAAAGTTCCGGAAGCAGGTCGTAGGCGGCCTTGATCGGTTCGAACACACTATGGGGGTAGATGGGATAGCTGTCCCAAACCCCTTCCCTTCCCAAGCTCATGGCAGGGCCGGTCCCGAAGGGTACGCGGTTCGAATAACGGCCGGCAGGATAGACACATTCGGTGTTAAAAAGCCTTAAACCTCCCATTTTGCAGAATTTTTGCACTAAATAGAAGTCTTCCCCGCTTTGGAGTGGCGTGATGTTTCCAATTTTCGCCAAGGCCTTCGCCCGGGTCGCAATGGCGGACCCTAAAGCTGTGAAACCGTACGGACTATTGATGTTCAATAGATTAATGGCATAGTTACGCATATATATTTCGTATCGCAGCATGGACTTGTCGCAGGGCTCGTCCAGGTTAAGTGGATGATAGTAGGGAACGGCAATCGCATTGAGGGCGCGCTCGTTGATAAATTGCATCGCAACAGATTGCAGGTAACCGGGTTTCACAATTGTGTCCGCATCAAGGCTGACAATGATGTCGTCAGGGGCCGAATCTTCCAATATTTTGGCGAATAAGATTTTACGCGCCTGCCCGACACCGGTTTTCTTTCCTGTCCAGCCCTTTCCACGCGAAGACCGGTTCAAGACATGCAGTGTTAATAATTTATAATTCTGGAGATATACCATTAATTGCCGGTTATGTTCGCAAATGGAACGTTTTTCAGGGTGAAACCAGTAGCTTTCGGGTTGATTTACACAAATATAAATTTCAAAGGGAAAAGCGGTTTGCTGCTTGGCCAAGGCATCCAGCGTGGCGGGCATGAGTTCCAGCTCGTCCATCGCAGGTATGGCAACGCGGACGGCTACCATCTACTTGACCGTCACCGTGACGTCCCGGGTTCGCACGGCCTCTTCAACATTACCTCGGGCATAAACAAAATGGAGTGTTTGTGTACCCTTTTCGACTGCTTCAAACTTCCAGAAGCGGTGGCTGGAAGCGCCTACCATGCCTTTTGGGGCGTTGCTGGTGTAGCGGTCGCCCGCGCTTTTCACGATGCTGATTTCATTCTCGTTGACGAGTTGCCACCAGAATCCGGTAGAGGCGTTGGTGATAAACTCAATTTCGCAGTATTGCCCTTTTTGAAGAACCACTTCGTTTGTCTCCTTGTCTATAGCAACCAGTTTCCTTTGTGCCTGGCAGCCTGCAAAAAGGCATATTACGATGCTTAAATAGAGGATTTTTTTCATTGTTATGAGTTTTTGTGGCAAATACGTTTCGATTGCATAAGATTTGAAAAGGGGTGGATGGTTTATTCCACCGCTTCTTTAAGACGTTCAGCGTTTTCGGCTACCTGCAGGGCTTGAAGGACCTCTTCAATGTCGCCGTTCATGAAATTGGCGAGGTTGTACATGGTATAGTTGATGCGGTGGTCGGTGACGCGGTTCTGGGGGTAGTTGTAGGTGCGGATTTTTGCGGAGCGGTCGCCCGTGGAGACCATTGTCCGGCGTTTGGAAGCGATTTCGTCAAGGTATTTTTGGTACTCCATCTCGAAAAGCCGGGTACGGAGTACGCGCATGGCCTTTTCCAGGTTCTTGATTTGTGACTTTTCATCCTGAATGGAGACGACAATCCCGGTGGGGATGTGAGTGAGGCGTACGGCAGAGTAAGTGGTGTTGACACATTGCCCGCCGGGACCTGAGGCGCAGAAAGTCTCCTTCTTGATGTCGCTTTGTTTGAGTTCGACATCGAATTCGTCCGCTTCAGGAAGCACTACCACGGAAGCGGCGGAGGTGTGCACACGGCCCTGCGATTCGGTCTGGGGCACGCGTTGCACCCGATGCACGCCTGACTCGTACTTCATGATGCCATACACGCCATTGCCGGTCACGGAGAAGTCGATCTCCTTGTAACCACCCACGGTGCCTTCGGTCATGGAGAGCACTTCGATTTTCCAACCCTTCTTGTCGCAGTAGTGTTGATACATGCGGAACAAGTCGCCGGCGAAAATGCTGGCCTCGTCACCGCCAGTGCCCGCACGGATTTCCATTTGGGCGTTCTTGCTGTCTTGAGGGTCCGATGGAAGCAACAATAACCGAATGTCCTCTTCAAGATTCTCTTTGTCGCTAAGGTAACTGTCCAATTCCATCTTGGCCATTTCGCGGAACTCTTCGTCTTTCTCGTTGGCCAGAATGTCTTTCGCGTTGGCAATATTGTCGATGACGTCTTTGTATTTCTTGTAAGCGTCCACCACAGCCTGAAGTTCTTTGTAGTCTTTGCTCAGCTTGACATAATTCTTCATGTCGGACATCACGTCCGGTTTGGTGATTTCTTCGCCGATTTGCAGCCAGCGTTGGTAAATAAGCTCTAATTTATCCAATAAATCGTTCATATATAGCCTTTCTGTTTTGGGGCGGCAAAGATACGATTTTTTTGGGTGTTACGGAACTTTCTGAAAGTGAATTGCAGGAGAGGGGCGAAAAAGGTGTCATAACAATGTGATGGCACCAACCAATAGCCCCAAAACCATAGTGATAGCTTTCGTTATCAAAAAATTGCATTTGGACTGGGCCAGCAGCGGAATGCCGGCATGGCCATTTTGGGAGATGGAGTTAGCCAGCAGAATCCCGAAAGGCAGGCTTCCTTGGAGAAACAGCATCACGAAAATGAGGTGCGGGCCGGAAACTGGTAGGAAACCCACCACTACGGCGAGGAGCAACAGTAGCCATTTGGTCCAAGCTTTGGTTTCTATAATTGTTTGTAAATCAATATAATTATTAAGAATACCTAAAATCAGCAAAGTCCCGAAAGCATAGAAAAAGAGGGTGAGAGCGTGTTTTTTGATGACATGTTCCCATACGTGTTCTCGCAAGAAATGCAGAAGCCGTTTTCTCCAATACTGTCGCTGCCTCTCTGTGTGCGGCTGTGCTTGCTCTTCCTCGTGAAGGGGGAATCTGTGGCTTTCGTAGGTTATGATTTTGTTGCAGGGGATTCTTTGAAGAATCAGGCCGACGACCAAACCCAGGGCGAACAGGATTCCAGTAAGCAGGAGGGCGTGTTTAGGGCTTTTGGCGGTAAGGAAGAGGGCTTCGTCGCCGAACGTGGCGATCATGCCGCCCATCAGTGCGCCGAAAGAGAGTGCTCTGTGTGTGAAAAGGGACACCACCACGAAGCCGCCCGCACATCCAGGTATGGCGCCAAGCAGGCAGGCCAAAGCAACCTCGGCAGCAGGTTTCTTATGCAGTTTGGCGAAAATCCGTCCCGAGGAAGAGATGTTTAAGGACTCGACAACAGCCATAAGCAATAACACCAAAAGCGTTATTGACACCGATTCCCGCAAGGCTTCCCATAAAATGTCCATTGCAGTGTTCATGGATTCTCTTTTAAACGTTTGCCTATAGATTCAGGTTTTTCGCCAGTGTTGGGTCTGTCTTTTTCGCACCCCATACTTTTGCTGAGATGTCGTGAGCCTCTTTCGGGGTCATCAGGTCGTAGTGCTCCAGGGCGCGCTGCACGAAAATGCACTGCTGGATTTGCGCCTGGTCGGTGACGACGGCGTCGGCGAGTGCCTTGCAGGACGGGTATCCGCAGAGGTGGCAATCCACTTGCGGGAGATTCTGGTTGATCTCGAAGGCGCGTTTCATCTTCTGCATGGCAGTGGCCACGTTGTCGTCCATCTTGTCCATGGAACGGGGCTCCACGTTGCTGACATGCCGTTTGTCGGCCAGGTAGTCGAAATAATAATGGAGGTCATTGTCCTCGCTATCGACCTCGTCAGAGCATTTCTGCATTCTTTTACGCTGGCGTTCAATCATCAGGAAGCGGTTTTCAGCGGTGAGAATACCTCCGCAACAACTGCCGTCGCAAGCGCGAAGTTCCAGAAAATCAATATCTTGAATATCCTCATCCTCCACTTTTTCCAAAAACTCGGATACGTTGTGGATGTCGTCAATGGCCAGGTTTCGTCCAGTGCGGAGCATTTTGGTCTCGCCGCCGGTGAGTGGATAGGTGATACTGGCTTTTGAGAGGCGGTGGAGTCGGACGGACTCGTCGCCCATCTTGTATTCGCCCGTTTTGATGACCCTCAGGACCTTGCTGTATAGGTAGTTCATGTTGATAACGCCCGTCACGGGAGACTTTTCTTCACCTACGGGGCTTTTGATGGCGGCGATTTTGGCCGCGCAGGGGGTCACGTAGAAAATGCCAATGTCTTCCTCTTTAACCCCTTTCTCGTTCAGGCTTTTCTTGATGTATTCAGCGGTCATGTCGAAGGGGGCTTTTATGGGATAGATATTGTTGACCAACACAGGGAACTTCACCTGGATGAGTCGCACGATAGCCGGGCAGAAAGAGGAGATGACGGGTTTTTCGCAGGAGATGTTACCGGATTCGAGGTCGCGGCGGATATATTCCCGAATGAAGTCCACGCTTTTTTCCACTTCATATATGTATTTGAAGCCGATGTGGAGGAGGGCGGAGAGGATGGTCCTTTCTCGGATTTTCTCCTCAAATTGGGTCATGAAGATGGATGGGACCAACAGGACGGGGCATTTGTAGTCGTATACGGTTTGGAAGTCATCCTGTTCAATATAGATGGCATTCACGGGACAGGCCACGTAGCAGCGTCCGCAATCGACACAGCGGTTCGGGTTGAGCACCGGATGACCATCCTCAATGTGGATGGCACTGGTAGGACACACGCCAGAGCAGTGCGAGCAGCCAATGCACAGGTCCAGTTTAAATTGCAATGCGTGGTGAAAATCTTCTGCCATGATTTTAATGGGTTAGAGGGGGGTGAGTTTATTGGAAATAATTAATGAATTCGATGGTGGTGCCTTTGCCAACCTCGGAAGTGATGTTGAGGGTGTCGGAATTGTTTTTGATGTTGGGGAGGCCCATGCCGGCGCCGAAGCCCATTTCCCTGACTTTCTGCGAAGCCGTGGAGTAGCCTTTCTGCATGGCACGGTCGATGTCGGGGATGCCCGGCCCCTCGTCGGCGAGAACAATCTTGACATGATCTTCTTCCAAATCCACGGAGATGTCCCCGCGGTAGGCGTGAGCCACGATGTTGACTTCCGCCTCGTACAGCGCTACGACGGTTCTTTTCACAATTTCGGGGCTGACGCCGATTTTCTTGAGCATCCGCTTCACTTGGCTGGACGTGGACCCCGCGTTGGTGAAATCCCCGCCCTCTACATGGTAAACAAAATTCATAATGTTAGGTTTGGTTAATGATAATGTTAATAAACGGCCGGAAGACCTGCATTGTACAGAATACCCGATGTCTTGTACATGGAATATTCCGTCTTGATGATCACCATCTCATTGTCCTCGGCCAGCTCTTTCATCTCCTCCGTCACCTCTTTGCCGCGTACGACCAGCATATAGCTGATGTCAGACATCTCGCAGGTCCGGATTGACTGAAGATTGCTCAGCCCTGTGAGCAACATCAGTTTGTCTATGTCTTTCAGGGTAAGGACGTCACTCATCAGGTCTGAGGCGAAAACGCAGTTGATTTCATCGTGGATTCTCTCTTCTCCGCAAATCACTTCGCCATGTACAAGGTCTTTAATCGCTTCGATTGTCATTGCCAAAAATGTTTTCTAATATGTACTTGAAAAATATTTCGCAAAGATACATTTTTTTCTAACATCGTTTTTTTGCCCTGAGGATTTTATTCTTTTCCGGAAATTCCGGGGCTTACGCATCAGCGTCACCAAACGCCCGTAGGGCATCATCATGCTATAGTGAAAGGCATTTTTTGGCCTTTCCGCCACAGTTGAAGCCTTTGTTTTCGCAAAAAAAGCACAATGACGCAGCACTCCGGCTGACCCCAACGATACGGGACGTCGGATTTCCGGCCTGATTCATCTTATCAGCAAAAGCCGCCGTTGAACCTGAAACCTGCCGTTACCCTTACTTCGCCCTGCTTTCGCCCATACTTTAGAGTATGGCTAAAGGCAGTCTATAACCTGCAGTATTCCACGGAAGAGACACCGCACAACGGCATTTTTGCGACGTTTGGAAGCGTCGGCTCCTGACCCGCGCCGGCTCGCCCGAATAAAAAAGCTGATGCGCAAGCCCAGTATGAAAAAAACTACCCTGCGGCACATATTTATAAATTATGTAATTTTGCCGAAAAATTTGTTATGCGGAAAATTGTTGCCTTAATTCTCCTTTTCCTGCCAGGCGGTGTCGCGTTCGCACAAGATAACGTACGCTATGACATTGAGCCAGGTATCGTAAAAATCCAGGAAGAATATGTGAATAATTGGCGTAAATTGGGTGAAATCAACGGCTACCGGATTCAGATTGCCGCCTATTCGGGTGTAAACTCCAAGTCACAGGCGGAAACTGCCCGTAACAATTTCAACAATTTGTTCCCTTTCACAAAATCGTATCTCATCTACAACGAGCCATACTTCAAAGTTCGCATAGGAGACTACTATTCACGACTGCAGGCATACAAGGAATTGGAAAACATAAAGTTAACCTATCCAAGTGCCTATATTGTCCCGGACAAAATCAAATATTAGCCCTCAATTTATAGATATCCAGCACATTCTGCATAAGCATGGCGATGGTCATCGGGCCGACACCGCCAGGTACGGGAGTGCAAGCACTCAGTCTCTTTTCCAATTCCGGACGTGTGGCTTCGCTGTAAACGTCGCCCTGCAGTTTGCCGTTCACGCGGTTCATAGCGACATCAATGAGGACTGCTCCGTCTTTGAAATCACTGGGTTTCAATAAATCAGGTTTCCCTGCTGCAGTAATGACGATGTCGCCGAGATGCGCGATTTCAGGGAGGTTTTTGGTACGGGAATGGCACAGGGTGACCGTGGCATCGCTGTGGATCAGCAGTTGTGCGGTGGGTTCGCCCACCAATTGGCTGCGCCCGATCATCACCACGTGTTCGCCAGCGACCTCTATATTGTTGGTTTCCAGTAGGGTAATGATGCCTTTCGGGGTGCATGGCATCACATAGGGTTCGCCCAAGTGGAGCAATCCGACATTCATCAGATGCAGTCCGTCGGCATCCTTGCGGTAGTCGATGAAATCGAGCACGCGGGCGGAGTTGTAGTGGTCGGGCAGTGGCAGTTGGATGAGAATGGCATCGACATCGTCGTTGCGGTTGCATTCGTCAATCATCACCATCAGTTCGCTCTCTGAGGTTGTCGCCGGCAGGAGGTGCTGTTCGCAGTCCATTCCTAACGCCTTGCAAGTCTTGTACTTGCTGCTCACGTAGGAGAGACTGTCGGGGCGGTCGCCAACGAGGAAGATGTCCAATCTTGGAGGACGTTGCCCGTTGGCTTTGATTTCCGCCACCTCTTTGGCGATTTGGTCTTTTACCTGCTGTGCGCACGCTTTTCCGTCGATGATTCTCATAATGCTCTGATACTTAATGTTTTTTTATTATCTTATCGCAATGCGCAAATGTACATAAATTTTCGTCCTCTTGTCAAGTGGTTTCCGCATTTTTAACGATTTTTAGGATTATAGAAGTGCTACTTGAAAAGAAAAGGCCCGCCGGTTGAAGAAACAGGAGGGCCTGAAATCGCACGTTCGTATTGACTTCTCCGCATCAGGAGTGCTGATTAGTCCATATAAAGGAAATTGCCATTGATGTCAAAAACGAGATCGAGATGATTGTTGAGTTCAATCTCGTATCTTTGATTTTTGACCTCAATCTTCACAACGAAATGGTTTGGATGGTTCGTTGATAGGTAATTGACGATGCTTCCAGGCACGATGCCTTGTGGCACCGCGAATGTATGACAATCCACTTCACGCCAGTTTCCGTTCATGTCAAAATCGAGTTCCACGCCATTTGAGAGGAGAACCTCATAAATGAAATCGTCAAGTTCAACATTTACAACGGTAGTACCTGCAAAATATTGAGCTATAAACATTTGAGCAGCGTTTGGCAAGGTGACTTGACTGTTGCCACCATTGTTGCCGTCGTTGTTGTTGCTTAAAGTGAAATCGAAGTCCAAACCGTTATTCAACTCCATTTCATAGTGTTGATTATGACGGGAGATTTTCACAATGAAGTTGTTCGGGTAATTAATGGTCGCATAATCGGCGATTTCAGCGGGAATAATGCCGGCCGGGACGGGAGCATGATGGCAATCAATCTCAATCCAGTTGCCATTGAGATCAAATTCGAGTTCAACATTTCCCGAGAGTTTTACCTCGTAATGACCATCATCCCACTTTGAATAGAGTATATTGCTGTTGGGAAAATACTGGTTGATGAACTGCTGGCTTTTTTGGGGCAATTCACCATTACCATGGAAGTTAATCTTGTTGCACGAGGCAAACCATCCTACTGTTAATACAGCTAACAGTGCTAAAACAATTTGTTTTTTCATTTTTGTTTGTTTTTTGATGTTTAGTCTCCTTTTTACTGATTATTATGATGCCAAGGAGACGAATAAGCATCTTAATAATAGTTCTTTCATCATATCGTTGGTAAAACATGGACAAAAAAATAATGGTATGACTGCATTACAGTCAATACCATTATCTCTATTCAATATATGAAAAGTCCAAGCATAATTCACCCATGAGAAGCTACAATCCCCGGGTGAATATCTTCGAACAAGACCGATTTTGAGGTCGTGGGAAATCTTAGCTTTTGACAAATCAAAGGGGATGGACATGTTAGCATACGCCTTAACATAATCAGCGATGTGGCTGTGATGTTTAACGGTCACAACATGATAGTCGTATTGGTCGAGATCAATATCATCAACCACTAATGAGTCAGAAACAGATTGACATTGTGAAATAGCTTCGTTTGTCCCGCAGTAGGCATTTGCTGCAAGGCATGCAAAGGAGAGGCTCATTATCATGAGCATCACGATCGGGCCATATTTACGTAATCCATCCATTCAGGGTGCAAAAATACACTTTTTTTCGAATAGAGGATATTTTTATCAACAGGAGAAAGTCCTACCGACTGTAATAGCGAATGACCTTTTCCAATGTCTCACGGCAGACGGGGCAGAAGTCGTTGTAGCTGATGCTGTTCATGGTGCAATGGAGGGTAGGGCGATAGACGCCTTTGGCCACGTAACCGCCACCTTCATAGACACCTATACGGTCGTAGTCGGGATGTCCTTTACTGACGGGCGGGGTGGGGATCGGGGTGCCGCTCTCCACTTTGTCTGCCCATTTGGAGCCGAAATCGACCAAAGTGGTCAAGTTGGGCTCGGTGGGTTCCACGCCTTCGGGGTAGAAGTCCTGAACGGAAACTTCGGAGGTGTAGTACTCGTCGGCGAGTCCGCCGATGAGGTGTCCCATTTCGTGAACCACCACATAGTCGGGATACTCGCCTTGGTTATAGACGGTGCAGTAGAAGTTGTAGATGCCACCGCCGCCGTACTTCTCGCTGTTGCAGATGATGATGATGGCGTCGTAGGGCGCGTCGTCGGCCACTTCGTGCAGATTCCACACCCCCATGCACATCAAATAGCGGTCTAAATCGATGGCATTGTAGGTACAGTTCAATAACGTGTTGACATAGAAATTGTTCTGCGGCTGCGTAATGCCAGACTGTTCCGAAAAGCCTTTGATGGCACGAATATTCACATGACGCCGGTTTTCCTTGTAGGGGGTACAATTCATCACATATTTGGCAAAGCGCTTCATGTCGTAATCGAGCTTCTTGGCATCGCTTTTGGCATAGCCATCGGGAATGAAGAGAAGGTCGAGGGCCTTGTCGGGCGAATTTCCCTTGTGCAAATTCATGACATCGTATTCCTTTTTGGCCGGTTGCACGGGCAAGTCAGCAGGATTCAGCACCGTGTCCTTCAGCACGGTGGGTTCATTTTTACGGTCGAAGGAGGTAAACCGCAGGCGTACGGGTTTCTTGGGCATGGGGATATTGGCACACTCCTCCATGCGGGCAATCTCTGTTTCGCCACGTTCAGTGGTACGATATTCCGTGAAAAGACAGGAATAGCTGCGGCTATAAATCAGTTTCTTCGAAACTTGATCGAAAACCTCGATGAGGATGTCGCCATACTGGTAGGGTTCTACCAGTTGCGAACGTGTTCCGTTCCAATGGTCCACCAACGTGAAGTGGTCTATCTGCAAATATTCCAGATTTTTATTGCCTATATGCAGATAACTGATTCTCAGCGTTTTGTCGACGAAATAGTCATCGAAATGCTGGGCATTGGCACTAACAGCCCCCAACATAAAGAACAGGAACACGACCGCAATTCGGTTTCCTTTTTTCATCTGTTTTATTTTCATCCTTAATAAATTATTCAATTGGAAGATTTTGTAAAAGCAGCTGCAAAAATAAAAAAAATACACTTTTCAGACACACTATCTCAACTCTTTCACCGGAAATTCAAAGTACGTTTCAGGGAACGGCTCGTCTCTCAACGTGAAATGCCACCATTCACTGTCGATGGGCTTGAATCCATGGCGGAGCATCGCGGCCCGCAAGATCATGCGGTTGCGGAACTGCTCTTCCGTGATGGTGCGTCCTGCAGGAGAGGGGTTCCCGTTGAACTCGCCCGTTTCGGGATTGCCGCCGAAGTCGGGGTGACTCTCCTCGCCGAACCAGTCGAACGTGCCGCCCATGTCAACCTCCTTCTCGGTGGTCATGTCGAAGAGGGTGAGATCGACGGTGGAGCCGCGGGTGTGGCCGCTTCTTGCCATGATGTACTCCAGTTCGAACAACCGGCTCTTATCGACTTCGGGGTAGAAGTATCGCCGCATCAGCGTGTCGGGTACATCGGCGGCCCAGCGCACGAAATGATCGACGGCCATCTGCGGACGGTAGGCGTCGTAGATTTTCAGCCGGTAGCCCATGCGCATCACGTCGTCGCTGACGGCCTTCAGACTGTCGGCGGTGCGTTTGGTCATCAGGGCGGTGGGCTGCAGGTATCCGTCAATGCGCTGTCCCACAAAGTTATACGTCCCAAAATAACGGATTTCCAGAATGGCATCCGGCACCACATCGGTGATGTTCACAAACTGGCTGGCATCCTCTTCGGGTCTGTTCTCGGGCATGAGGAGTCCTTCGGTGCGAACCGTCTTCTGCTTGCCTGAGATGTCGAATGTGAGCGTCGCGCCATCCGCACGCACATCCATGGTGACGGGTGCGCCCATCACGAGCGGCAGGTTCAGCTTTTCGTGGCCGGCGGGGAAGCCGCAAAGCAACGGGATATGGTACGGCACAATGTACTCGCGCAGCATCGCCTCCACGCTTTCGTAACCGACATCGTTGGTGCAGTCGGTGAAATCGCCTAAGACAATGCCTCTGCAATGCGCGAGCACCCCGCTCATTTTCAGCATGTTGAAAAGACGGTCAATATTGTGGTGGGTCTCCTCCACCTCCTCCACGAAAAGGATGATGTCAGACTGGCCGATTTCATTGACTTGGGAACAGAGCAGCGGGGCGAAGGTGGCGAGGTTGCCGCCCACAAGAGTGCCTGTGGCCCGGCCGAGGATATTCTCTTTGTGGGCGGACAGCTCATAGCGCGGCACCTGACCTTCGAGCAGGTCGCGCAACAACTTGCACGATTGTTGTACACTGGCATTGCCTTGTTTGGCAATGTTGCAGCCCATCACGCCGTGGATGCCCATCACGCCGGCGCAAGCCTCCATGCTGAGCAGCGTGGTGATATCGCTGTAGCCGATGAGCCATTTCGGGGAGGCGGCAAGCTCCTTCAGAGGCATACCTTCCACAAATGCAGGGTACTGTAGCCGCCGCGCAGACAGATGACGGCCTTGATGCCGGGGTCGTTGAGCGCCCAGCGGAGGTCGGCGAGCCGCTCCTCTACAGTTCCAGCGTAGTGTTCCAAAAACTGTTTGCCGACATTCGGCCCGATGACCGGCGCATACCCCCAACTGCGCAGGGTGTCTGCCGCTCGGAAAGCCGTCTCCATCGAACAGTAGTACGAAGGGGAGATGAGCGCCACCTTGTCACCCGGCTTCAGGTAGGCGGGTGCGACACACTTGAGCGGCTTTTTCGGTCCCGCAGCCTTCACCACGGGTGTTAAGACGATGAGGCAAAGAAGTGTGATTACGATTCGAAGCAGGAAGGCTCGTTTATGCATCATTTTTCGTGAATTTGTTGATTAGAAGAACAACAATACTACTTATCAACGCCGTCACGCCGAATAGGGCGTAAATGAAAAACGCTGTTACAAACTCGTCCCTGCCTCCAAACAATGGGAGAATTAAGAACACGAACAGATAAAATAAGCATGCAGCGATAAGATTTAACACATTTATGTATTTAAGGAAGCGAGTGTTCTTGACGATTTGCCTTTTTATAAACACACTGATGGCAACAATTGCCGCGGGGATGAGTAGTAATATCATAATTGTCTTGTATTTAAATTGGGAATTTTCGAGGGTGCAAAAGTACGCTTTTTTAGGTTTCATTTTTCCAAAGCCTCTTTCGCCAATCTCGTAAGCTTTCGGAATGGAGTTAAATATTCACGGATATGAGGTTTGTCTTTCTCCGGGGCGTAGTTCAAACGGCAAAAATGCACTTTTCCCAACGAAAAAACACTCTTTCGTTACATTTTTTCCAACGAATAATTGCTACTTCTCCGCACTTTTTCTAATGAGTTTTGACGGCAAAGATACACTTTTGTACCAGCTGAGCGGTTTACTCAAAGTTAGAATCAACTCTTTCGGCAGACATTTACCAAAAGAACGACAATAACTATTATCTATTAACTATTAACTTCTCCCGCTCCGTCGCCGATTTCCGCCACATAGAAATCCGCCCGCAAGCCGAACCTTTCCTCGTATGCATTGCCAAGGGTTTCGACAAACGTTTCCACCTGGTTCTCAGCGATTAAAATGACGGTGCAGCCGCCGAAGCCCGCGCCGGTCATGCGACTGCCGAGCACGCCGGGGAACGTTTGCGCGTGCTCCGCGAGGAAATCCAGTTCGAGGCAGGTGACCTCGTAGTCGTCGCGCAGGGTGGCGTGCGAGGCGTTCATCAGCTGCCCGAAGCGGACCATGTCGCCGGCCTTGAGCGCAGTGACGGCCTCGCGCACGTTCTCGTTCTCGCGCACCGCGTGCCGCGCACGCCTGAGCACGTTGCCCGTAAGATATGGCGCAACCGTATTAAACTGATCCATCGTGAGTTGGCAGAGGCAATCGACCGGCAAATGCGCACGGATGATTCCCAGTGCCTGTTGGCATTCGCTGCGCCGCTGGTTGTAGGCTGAATCCACGAGTCCGCGTTTCTTGTTCGTGTTGGCGATGACGAACTTCAGCCCGCGCATCTCCAACGGCACATGCTCGTACTCCAACGTGTTGCAGTCCAACGCGATGGCGCAGTCCTTTTTCCCGAATCCCGAGGCAAACTGGTCCATGATGCCGCAGTTCATCCCCACGAAGTCGTTCTCCGCGTGCTGGGCCATCTGCACGAGCTCTAACATCGTGAACGGACTGCCGTTCAAGGCGTTGAGAGCCACGGCGGTCACCATTTCGATGGAGGCGGAGGAGGAGAGCGCGGCCCCGATGGGCAGGTCGCCGCGATAGTGGAACTGGAGACCGCTCACGGGAAATCCCCTGTCGGTGAACTCCTTGACCACGCCGAGCGGGTAATCCACCCAGCTGTTCCGTTTCTGCGACAGTTCCTCTTTGCAAATCGAGAATTCTGCCGAATCGTTTTCGGAGATGAAACGGCAGGAATCCGCATCATCGTGTTGTTTCACAGTGAGATACGTACCCATATTGAGGGCGGCGGGGAAGACGAGTCCGCCGTTGTAGTCGGTGTGGTCACCGATGAGGTTCACGCGCCCGGGGGCGAAAAAGTGGTGTTCGGTTTGCAGCATAATCGGAAATTTTGTAAGGGCAAAAGTACGATTTTTTAGGTTTTATTTTTCCAAAGCCTCTTTCGCCAATCTCGTAAGCTCATCCGTGTCAATCTTCTCCAGTACCACCTTTTCGGGCTCGAGGTCGAGCAGGAACTGCATGTAGTTGGGCAGGGTGAGCAGTGTTCCGTCCCGTCCGATGTTGTAGTCGCCGAACTTGATGATGTGCTTCACTTGATATTTCTCAGGATGGCTCAACACGGTTTTCGCACTTTTCGACTTGGCTGATTTGGCCTTGACCTCAAGCGGGACACATTCGCCGTTCATCCGCACCAAAAAGTCCAATTCCAAACCTGAATCTTTCTGGAAGTAATAGAGGTTTTGGGCTTTTTTGTGAAGGGTGTCGGCCATCAGATTCTCGTAAATGGCCCCTTTGAACCCGCCCAGATTCCCTTGAAGGATGTCGGCACGAGTACTTGGTCCCAACATCTCAACGAGCAACCCAATATCGGCCAAATAAACTTTGAACACATTGTCCTTTGCATTGCCTTCCATCGGCAACCCCGTGATGTCGGTATTGTAACAGCGACAAATGATACCAGCGTCTTCCAGCCACTGGAGCGAACCCAAATAGCTCTCACTTCGCCCTCCGGGCTTTATCTTGCTATATTGGAACTTCTTGTTTTCCTTGGCCAGCTGTTTCGGGATGGAATTGAAACATTCACGGATATGAGGTTTGTCTTTGTCAGGGGCGTATTTCACCATATCGTCACGATACTCTTTGAGAATGGATTTGTAAGCCTTGCTGACCTCGTTCATGTTGTTCGTGTTGAGAAAAGCATTGATGGGCTCAGGAAGTCCTCCAATGGCCACATATAGATTCAGGAGTTTCCTCATTGCGACGTGAATGCCCGCGGGGACGGGAATCTCTTCGCGATAAAATCTCTTGAGAGCCTCTATTATCTCCTCGTTGATGCCGTTTGCCCAAAGGAACTCTTCGAAATCAAGCGGATACATTTCAATGATATCTTCACTTCCGACAGGCACGGAGTTGATTCCTAAATCTTGATTCAGTACCAGTTTCCGGTGTTGTTTCTTCTTATCGTTGCCGTAACCCTGAACTCCCAACAACGAACCTGTGGCTATCACGTCAAAACGACCATCTTCTTTGAAAAACTTAAGTGAAGTTCGCGCTTCGGGACACTCTTGAATTTCATCAAAAATGAAACAAGTGTCGCCTGGAGTGAACGTGACACCCTTAATCAGTGTGGAGAGGTTGAGCAAAATATCATCTACAGCTTTTGAACCCAAGAATGCAGTGATAAACTCGGGCTGTTTGATAAAATTGATATAAACGACTTCTTTGTAATTTTCGGCGGCAAAATGTTGGGCGATGAAGGTCTTTCCACACTGCCGAATGCCCATGATGACGAGTGGCTTATGGTCTGGTGTCTCTTTCCACGCTTTCAAAGTATCTGATATTCTTCTCTTTAACATGACGTAGCGGTGTTTTTTCACGCGGCAAAAATACACTTTTTCCAACGAAAAAACACTCTGTCGTTACATTTTTTCCAACGAATAATTACTATTGCGTCGCACTTTCTCCAACGATGGGAAGACACCCACATTGCGATCTACGGCAACACGTTCAGTCTTACATACTGAATATGCACCGTGTGGCCTTTCACGGTGAGGGTGCCGTTGTGGATGGCATCTCTGAACACCAGACGGCAACCGTCGTTACTGCGGTTCAAGTCCCTAAGATGGTCGTCTAATTGCCACTCAGGGTAGAAACCATTGGTGAAGTCGAACCGCCGTCCGAGATCCGCCGCCCGCTCGAAACGGCCGTTATCAACCCGTTCAATGCTCGTCGTTTCAGGTGTAGTCACGATGCAGTAAACCCGATTATCAACACAGAATGCTTGCTCAATGCAGGTGTCGGGCTTGTTCCATCGGTAACGGGTATTCGAACAATGAACGACCACCTTGTAATAGTCATCATTGTCTGAATAGTACCATTTGTTATTCATCCAAGGAAAATCAAAGAAATCGTCTTTAGGTAATTCGTTCAGATATCCGAGCTGTTCAGGATTTTCACCGATGTCAAAACTGCAGACGCGGTCTGGGTACACCAGATAATAGGCCGAATCGGAGCGGACGATCCTGCCGGGTGCTCCGTCGCACAAATACCTGCGGTGTACGGGTTCGTATTGCAGCCAACCGTTCTTAGTCACTGGGTACCAACTGGTTACTTTTTCTTCAAAAATGACGCTTCCTCCTGCGCCGCAACCAAATCCGCGCTCGTATAATACGGTGTACCGGTCATCCTCGTAAAACGGGAAAGTCTGTTTGTATCGAACGGAGTAGTCGTCGAAATCCAGGTTCATCTCCTCGCCCGCCATCAGGTACAACGTGTCCACTTCTATTCTGAACTGTTGCCCCCGCGCAGGCCGCGACGCCAGCAGCAGCAACACAGCGGCAAAAGCTGTGACGAAAAGCGTATGTCGGTGGTGATTCATAACGTTGAATTCTACAGGTGCGAAAATACGATTTTTTTATCTCCGCGTATCGCACGTATTTGCATGTGATCTTTTTCCACGGAAGTCTGCGCGTTCTGCGGGTAAAACAATCAGTAAATAACCATGCCTCCGTAATCATACAACTTGATTGTCAGTCCATTATAAGTCCATTTCCTGCAAATTTGGTAAACCTGCTCAGGTTTTGTGCCGGTGAGTTGGGTGAGAATGTCGGAAACCTCCTCGCATTTACCTTTGATCTCCTCGTTCCAATCCTTTTTGTCCCATCCGTGAGGTCCATAATAGGAACGTCCCCATTCTATGAAGATCGCTTTTACTACAGAATCCTGTTTGTGTACGCAATATGCCCTTCGGCATACTAATCCATCATCTAAAATTCTGTAATAGGGATACTTGGCGTACTTTTTGTCGTTTTGATAGGCAATTGGAAAATAGCCGTTATTCAGAGGCATAAAACGACCTAATCCGATTTCCGACAGTTGTTGCTCGCAACTGTCCAATTTAGACAAAGCGATGTCAGGCAGATTGTGCAGAAGGAAATCAAGGATGGGCACTGTGGCATTATCAGGGACGATAGGCAGCGAGTCCTCTTCCTGATGATGATAGAGGAAGCATCGGATAAAGACCGTCGTGTCCTCTATATCAACAGTCCCATAATCACGGGTGCTGTTTGAGAAATGCAGATGACAACTGTTTGGCGCGCGATTTAAATCGTTGTCATCAAGCTCTGGTGTTATTTTAATGTTGTGAAACAGAGGTTGAACTTCCCGAAATGTGCCATTTTCTTTTCGCGCTATGAAAGTTCTGTCTTGAACGGTGATGATAAAATACAACCGGTCATTAACATATAAGGCATTGTGAAACACCGTGTCCAATATGGGTTCTCGGTATCCGATATGGCTGTCACCAAGTCCACACCGGAAGCCATAGTTAGTCGGATCTCCCTCAAACACCCACTTATAAGTAGGATAGAACCTGAATACATCAAAAATTTTGCACAAAGTGTTTTCATGGCCGGGTTCGCCCGGACGACTGATGGGCAGACTGTCAATTTTTCCTCCACCAATGAAAAGATATTGGTCTTTTGTTCTGATAATCCGACTTCCCGCAAAATGGTTCAAATAGGGCCGGTTGACGGGTTCCATCTGCATCCATCCGGTTTTTGTCTCGGGATACCACGTGGTATTTTTATCAACGAAAAGCAAATCAACATTAGATCGCTGAACCACATAATAGTTTTCATCTTCATAAAAATAGTTCGGAATATGCGATACAGAAAGCCATTGCCACTTATCATAATCAAAACGGTAGCCCTTTTTGTTATGGTTGTGATCTGTGGACACAAGGTATAGCGTATCATTCCAAATGAACAAGTTATCATACCAAAAATCGTTTATATCCTCTGGTTTTTCAACTATTTTAGAAGTGCCATCCTTTACGGAAATTGCCAACAACGTCATGCAAGAATTATGTTCGAACTTTAATGATTCATAAGATATGCAAAAATAGTAGTCACGATACTTTCTGATATTTGTCAAAAAGGTTTCGGACATTTTGTTATACGGTGCCAGATCGTTGACATACACCGTGTCCCGAATCACCGTGAACCGCTGCTGCCCCCGCGCGGGCCGCGCCGCCAGCAGCAGCAACACAGCGGCAAATGCTGTGACGAAAAGCGTATGTCGGTGGTGATTCATAACATTGAATTCTACAGGTGCGAAAATACGATTTTTTATCTCCGCGTATCGCACGTATTTGCATGTGATTTTTTTCTGCGGAAGTCTGCGAGTTCTGCGGGAGGACAAATGCAATCATTTCTCATTAACATGACACAGAAATCCCAAATGGTTGCACGATGTTGAAAAATATTTTTTACTCATCTTCTCGTATCTCATTTATTTTTAGTATTTTTGCCGCGTGTTTGTTCAAAAATGGTAGCGTGTTCAAAAAAATTGAACATTGTATAGAAAATGAACAAGGGCAAAAGATATTATGCAAAAGACAGAGTTATTAGTCACCTTTTTTCTCTTGCAATCGAAAGAGAATGTGAACAGGACGATACGGAAAATCGCTGCTGAGACAGGCGTCTCGGTGGGGTCTGTACATAGTGTGCTCAGCAAATTGACAGAGCAAGGATATATCGTAGAATCCGGCGACCGCCGCCTCTTGCGCAAACGGGCAAATCTGATTGAACGTTGGGCGCACGGTTATGCCGATGGGCTGAAGAACAAGTTGTTAATCAACCGTTTCACCTTTCTGACCCCGCAAGTCAGGGAACAGTGGCAGGATATCATGCTGCCTTCTAACTGTCATTGGGGTGGAGAGCCTGCCGCCACATTATTAGATGCTTACTTACAGCCCGGAGAATGGGAAGTCTATGTGCCCGATAATGCCAATGCTTTGATTACAACAGGGAGGATGATTCCCGCTCCTCAAGGTGAAATTTTTGTTTACAAACGGTTTTGGTCGGGCGATGAAATGCCACTGCTGGTAGTCTATGCCGACCTGCTGGCAACCGAGGATGACCGTTGCCGTGAGGCCGCCGAACGTTTAAAACCACAAATATAACTATGGAATATCATATTCATAAAACAGATTTGCAGAACGTGCTGCTTGTGGATACGTTGCAGGCGTTGGCCGAATGTTATGCAAAGATAGGGATGGAATTGTATGTAGTGGGTGCAACGGCACGTGACATTGCCATGCATTTGCTTGGCGCAGGTAGATCTACACGTCGTACACTGGACTTGGATGTGTCTGTGGTCTTGGAAAATTGGGAGCAGTATAGCCACTTGACAGCCCTTCTCTTGCAACATGATTTTTTGAAATCTCCTGAAAAACAACGTTTTAAGTATATAGGAAAACATCCATACGAATATGAAGTGGATATTGTTCCTTTTGGAGCAATCGCCAAACATGATCAAGTGGCATGGCCTCCGGATGGGTCACCGGTGATGTCTGTTCGTTGTTTTGAAGATGTGATGAGAACTGCTGATACAGTTCATGTTGACGACCTGTTTTCTTTCCGTATAGCCTCCTTGAGCGGTCAGTTCCTGATCAAACTCGACACATGGTTCGATCGTCATAACTTGACCAAAAGAGATGCGGTAGATATGGTCTTTTTTCTGCAGAATGTGTATGTGGTGTACGCACTGACTCGAACGGAACTTCCACCCGAAATTGATGTGGATGCCAACCAATTTGACGTGGTGGTGGCAGGGGCGGAATGGATAGCCTCCGACCTGAAACAGATGCTTACTACGGAACACCGGCTTTTTTACGCGAACCAATTACAAGAGGAGGTGAACAAGGGAGAAGAAAGTGCATTGCTGAACGACTTCCTTGATATGTCAAGCGCCAATTACTACAATCTGTTCCGCCGCGCCCTGCAACGCATGTCCGAAATATTGAAAGTTTTGTAGTATTTCCATATCTCCAGCGTCTAACCTGTGTAATTCTAAACCAATGACGAAGAAAGAAACGGATTTTGAACGAATGGTCCGGGAGCACAAAAGCACCGTCTATACTGTCTGCTACATGTTCTCCAAGGATTCCGACGAGGTCAACGACCTGTTCCAGGAAGTCCTCATCAACCTCTGGAAAGGCTTCGACAGTTTCAGGGGCGAGTCGAAGGTGGACACCTGGATATGGCGCGTCGCCCTCAACACCTGCATCTCCGACGACCGCAAGAAGAAGCGGCGCGGCGAGCGCGTGCCCCTCGAAATGGCCGCCGACCTCTACACCGACACCGACGAGGACACCAAGCAGATCCGCCAGCTCTATGCACGCATCAACAAGTTGGGTATCATGGACCGCGCCCTCGTCCTGCTCTGGTTGGAGAACCTCAGCTACGAGGAGATCGGGGCCATCGCCGGCATCTCCGCCAAAAACGTTTCCGTGAAGTTGGTTAGAATCAAACAACAGTTAATGCAAATGTCTGACAATCAAGAATGTTAGTTATGGAAAACAATGAAATAAACAATGCCGAACTGGAAACCATGCGTGCGCAGATCGCGCTGCTGAAAGAGAAATTGGACAAGGAGACCATCGTTTCCGAGAAGCTCCTGCGCGACACAATGCGACACAAGGCCAAATCCATCAACACCAATGCCTGGGTGAGTGTCGGCGCCTCCATCTTCGTGATTTTCTGGGCGTTGACATTCCTTCCAAGTGAAGGGTTCAGCTGGTGGTTCGCCGGTGCCACCATCCTGATGATGCTCGTGTGCGATTTATTCACCTGGAAGTATCATAAAGATGTGAACACCAAAACAATGAGCGGTGACCTGCTGACCGTAGCCAAAGTGATGAAACAACTACGTGACAACTACCAAAAATGGCTGAAATATAGCATTGCTATGATTGCCGTTTGGTTTACTTGGTTTTCTATAGAACTCTGTATCAGTCTGAAAGATTGGAAATTAGCTATCATCATGATTGTGGCATTATTCATTGGTTTGGCCATCGGTGCTTTCATTGGACTGAGAATGCACAAGTCGGTAATCCGCAACGCCGAGGAGATTATCAGTCAAATTGAGGAGAACAAAGAAAATGACGAGAAATAGACCAAGAGCTAAAAGCCGAAAACCATTTTACATGAACATTGTATCGGAATAAAATGTACTTTTGCCCTTGAAAAATAAAAACTATAAAAATTTGTCATTATGGATTTAAACAGTATCATTTCCTCCCTCACAGGCAACAACCTCATCGGAGAGATTGCCAAAAAGTTCAACATTGACCCGAACAAGATCATCAATGTGATCAAGGAAGCCATCCCAAAATTCTTGGGTGCCATGCAAAAAAACGCGGGCACGGCAGCCGGTGCCGCAGCGTTGACACAGGCTCTCGGCAATCATGCAGGTCAAGGAATGGGCATCAATATTGAAGACGGCAAGAAAATTCTGGAGAAGGTCTTCGGGGGGAATCTGGGATCCGTGATTTCTTCCATCGGCCAAAAAACCAGTACTGCCAACGACCAGGTCAACAACATCTTGGCCTCTATCGCACCGAATTTGCTCTCTGTTTTGGGCAAGGGTGCCGGCACGGGCAACATCGGCAACATCCTGGGGGGACTGTTAGGCGGTGCCTCCAAATCCGAAGGCGGTTCTAATGCCGGCAAGGTCCTTGGTGGCCTGCTGGGAAAAATTTTCAAGAAGTAATCCGATTATACCATTGTGTTGGTGTTGCATTTTGAAAAACAAAAACACCCGCCCCTATGTGTATAATAGAGGCGGGTTTATCAGCGGGCTTGCCCTGGCGCGTCTCTACAATTTTATGCGGGAATTGCATGTCCCTTTCTCACACCTTGCGATTGGCTTATTTGCAGAAACGGTGGATGAGGTGTTTCTTGGACGACAGACTTGAATGGCTCTCACAATTCCTTCGTGGACAGGAACTGTCTTAAATGCAGGAGCCGAATGTCCTGATAATCCGTGTTTTCATAAAGTTTGTCCATCGAAACCACATATTTGGGATAGTTGTCGTTGATTTCAAACAGCCGCTTCCCAGGTATGTCATAACGATTTACGAGATGGATGATGTAGGCATTCTCGATATAATCTGGTCTGTTGATGATTTCCTTTTTTTCGCATTATTCAATCGGCAAAGAAAGGAATTTTTTGTGGAGTACGGGAAACAAATTTTGATTTAAGTTTCGCATGTTAAAAAAAGAAGAAAAACAAGCGAGTGAAGAATGTTCCCGGC
>CAMHNQ010000024.1 GCA_946186495.1 uncultured Bacteroidales bacterium | reverse complement strand
AATATATATATATATTGTATATATTATTAGTTTCGTAATGCGAACCCTCAATATAGGTCGCATCAATCTCATCACTGCCATAAGGGGAATAGACATACTGATAGTTATAAACGCCTTGCTTTATCAGCAGTTCCGTCTCCCAAAATCCGAACTCCTTGTTATAACGCAATTTAGCATCATCTTTCAGTTGCCAATCCGTCAACTCTCCAAACACATAGACATCACCGCCCGAGAAAGGGAAATCACTTTTCAGAGTGAAATGGGTGAACACATAATCCTCTGAATTGACGTTCCTCAAGTCTCGGTTGCGGTAATAGCACCGTCCATTGATATTCCCCCGGCTTTCGTATGCTGCGAAAGGACGTGCCTCATCTTGAAGAACATAGGCATGATTGTGACGGTTCACATAAGAAATCCCCACAATATGGTCAGCATTGGAACGGAGCGTTGAGATGTCGAACGTATGGAATTCTGCGCCCCCGGGGAAAGAGTTGCTTCCATCCAGATAGTCGAAATGGAGTTCTGCAGCGTTCCCGGAATGGTACGTAAGCCCCATCTTGGCATTGTCCCAACGACTGTTCTGTTGAATCGTTGCATGAACAGTCTGCTGCGGGTTACGAATGCGATAGGCACCTGTAAATACCGTAAACTCAACATCTTGATGGGTAAAGCGCTTACTCACATCTATGGCAGAATGAACCTGCGCATCCACTTTGGCACGAACAGGCTCCAGAACCATGAAACGTCGGGTCAACACCGGGTTTTCGGGTGTATCATCATATACAAACAATATATAATTCCCTGATTTTGAAAAAGATATATTTTCATTTGGAAATTCAGCATAATAATGTAAGTACGGCTCGATGGTGTTGAACGAATGGTCATAGGTCGTGATGTCATCCTCCATAAAGCCCTCTATATATTCGATGGGATTCAGCTGGGAAGGCCGCCAATCATGCGTGCAGTGAATGAACGTGAACTTCAAATGCCTGACATCCAGGTTCAGGTCGTCAAAGGATATGCTGAAAGTGGTTTCGCCGAGCGTGCCGACCGGTTCTGAGAGCTGATCATCCCGCGACAGGAGCTGCACACTTGCGACACCATCCACGTACACTTTGTTATCAAGTTGAATTTCATATTGTTGCATTTGCGAAAATCCAAATTCGAAGAAAAGGGCGACAACAACCGTCAGCATTGATTTTTTCATATGGCATTCAAATAAAAAGACCTGCAAAGATAATCTTTTCCTGAAAACGAGAAAAAAAAATCCGAACGTACAATGTATTGAAAAAAATCTTATTTTTGCGGCTCAATATCAAACGAAGGCATCAAACAGATTAAACAACAAAAACATAAAGCTATCGAAGAGACATCTACTTTCTGAAATTAGTATCATATTAAGAGAAAGGAGCAATCATGAATTGGAATGCCTTAAGTGATAACGAATTGATAGCGCGTTATCAAGCTGGAGACGAAACAGCATTAAAGACCATTGTCCTCCGGTATGAACGGCGGTTGTTTTCCTATTTGATGGTGTCAGTCAAAAACAAGGAGCTTGCAGAGGACATATTCCAAGACACGTTCGTCAAAGTCATCAACACCATACGCTCCGGGCATTACCAGGAGGAGGGCAAGTTTTTCCAATGGATCATGCGCATCGCAAACAACCTGAAGATCGACTATTTCCGCCGTTTGCAACGCATGCCGACCATCGACGGAGGCGAAGACTTCGACATCTTCACCATCATCGGTTCCAAAGACGAGTCCGCAGAGGAAAAAATCATCCGCGAGCAAACCTATGCCGACTTGAACCACTATGTGGAATACCTGCCCGAAGAACAGAAAGAGGTGCTGAAGATGCGCATATACAACGACTACAGCTTCAAGGAGATTGCGGAGATGACAAATGTCAGCATCAACACCGCTCTTGGCCGCATGCGCTACGCCCTCATCAACCTTCGCAAAATCATGGCCAAACACCAAGTCGTCCTCTAAGACCGGAAGATTCGGTTTTTGCATCCAATCTCCGAAAATCTGCGAAATCACGGCCGGAAAATTTACTAATCGGAATCGATTAGTAAAGGCGTTTTTCGCAACTCACTATGCCTCAGCGAAAAAAAAATTTTCAAAAAAGCTTGACAAACGCTTGTCAATGTATTATCTTTGTCATGTTCAAAAAAGGGTTGGCGACCCCGATTGAACAGAACTGTGAAAACAGAAAAGACTGACAAACATTAACCAAAAACAACGAGACGCCACTATGGACAGACAAAACCTTAATCCACCTATGTGAGAACAAAGTTGATTAACGTAAGCAGGAAACTGCGTCCCGACGAAAGAGGGAAACCAACAAAAACATTTTTTTCAACAAACTAAAAAAAACAAAAGAACTATGAAAAAATTCTTATTAATTATCGGATTAACCGCTTTCACCTTTGGGGCATTCGCCGAAAAGGTTCCTTCCGTCATCGTAAACAAGGCTCAAGGTGGCTGGACGGCATTCTTCAACTTGTACAACTATGTGAACTACACACCTGCGGATGCAAGCGCGACCGGTGTGGGACAGTTGGACTGTCATGGCAGTGGATTCACGGCCTGCCGGGTACCGAACTGCACCGGCCTAAACGTCTATGACGGCGGCGTCCTCAGCAACGTGACTGAAGGTGCCAAGCTCCAGGCTTTCACTACCGCCATCAACGATGTGATCGGCCAATTTGAAGCAGCCCAGGAGCAGCACGCCTCCGCCATAGCCTCGGGAGGGAACATCAAAGCGCCCATGCCCACGGTTTTCACCAAAACGATTGCCATCGGCGGCAACTACTCTGGCCCTGCCATAAAGAAAAACAAGACCTTCGTCGTCAGAGGCGTCGTGACGAAAAACACCAGTGCAGGCTCCACGCTCAAGATTTACATTGAGAGCGTCAACCTGACGGCAAGTGTAAGCGGCAACTAATCCCTACTCCATCAGCTCAGCCTTATGAAAACACGTGGTATCATCATCGTCGGCGCCTTCTTGACAGCCCTCGGCGCGACAGGACAAGAATGGATTGGCAACCGGTTCACATTGGACACGATAGTGGACGTCATGGGTGCCCACACCCCTGCCAACACTGAAGCGTTCCAATGTTTCATGCAAGACAACTCTTTCTATTTTGTCGAACGACAAGGTTATCAGGACAGAGGCAACGGCTATTGCGCCATTGTCCACGCCGTCTCAATGGATGATTACAGCCAGACAGAGATCACGCTCCCTCTACCCGAGTGCGGCCGCAACAAGGAACGTTATGCCCGCTCTCTATGGATCTACGACCTCTGCCTCCACGGCGACTCCCTACTGGTGACCACCCAGGATGAATTAATCCTTTATAAACGAATCAATAACCAAAACTACCTGGTGGAGAACCGTTTGCGTCACCGTAACCTTTTCATGGGATACATCCATCAGAACAGCATCCACTTTTTTGAGGAGGACCATGACAAGGGGTTCAAGTGGTTTCAACAAGGCCTGAGCAGCGATTCGGCGACACTGATACGTGAGCTGCCCTACGAGGCGCCACATATCGTGCAGATCCAGCCTAATCGCTACATTTCCCACAACCAACAATCGGTATTCTTCCTCAGCACGAGATACCCCCGCCTTCAGGTGTTCTCCTTAGACGGCAAGGCCGTGGACACTATCCACATTGACCTGCCCTTTTGGAAGCCATTTGACGACGAATACATACGGAAAACCATGACCGTACCATATGGGATCGAGCGCATCCATGCCGTCAAGGACGACTTGTATGCTTACTCATACCCGAAAGTCGCCCTACCGCTGGGCGGGGGAATCCTGCTACTCTACACCCAATTCGACACACTGACAGGGAAATCGGCGCTGCAATATGCAGTCCGTAACAAAAATGGAAAAGTCTTACCTTACTCGCGAAACAACCTTGAAGACAGCGCATACACCGCAGCCCGATTTCCTTTTTCACTCTTCCATGGCGGCTTCGACAAAGGCAATGCAACCGACGGGCAACGTATCGTTCAACTCACTTACAATATCCCTGTCTCTTGGCACGGCAAGCTCCACAAAACCTATATCGAGGATGTCAACCGCTATTTTGCCGAAAACGAGCCCAAACTGGCATACCTCATCATGCGATACGTCCCCCAACAGGACTTTGGGGAGAGACAGCTTCAGACCAGAAACAACGGGTTAACGACCATCGACGACCTGCAGGGCGAAAGAAGCATACTCATCCTGCACCAAGGGCTGGAATGCTCCGGATGCATGAAGGCTCTTTACCAACTCATGAACCAATCAGGCTTAGACAGCAGCACCCATATCGGACATGTGTTCCCACAACCCGCCAACGGGATGCAATCCTATGAGCTATGGAGCCAAATCAGACAACAACTCCGACACCCGTTCTCCATCTACTCCGAAACGTCCCATTATTATAAACACCTCACCGCACCGGCGAAACTTCACGAATCGGACTTCCCTTGCGTCATCCTATACCAAAAAAGCAACAAGCCAAAGGTTTTCCGGGTAACAGAACTATTCACGGAGAACTCGGCCACAACGGAATTCAACGATAAATTCCTGCAAGAATGGCAACTGTTCCTTCAAAAATGAGAACCTATCAAATTGTGGAAAAAATTGTACCTTTGCACCCTAAAAAAAAAAAAAAAATGGCATATACAATCGACTTGACGCAAATCACCCAATTCGACCACGTGGAATTCGTGGCGAAGCAGGTTGTGGAAGGATTCATCACCGGCATCCATAAAAGCCCCATGCACGGCTTTTCGGTGGAATTTGCCGAACACCGCCCATATAACACCGGAGAACCCATCCGCCATATCGACTGGAAACTTTATGCCCGCACAGACAAGCTGTTTGTCAAACAGTACGAAGAAGAGACAAACCTGAGATGCCATTTGGTTATCGACAATTCTTCGTCAATGTACTTCCCAAAACGGCAGAAATACACGCTCGCCCAGCCCAACAAGATTTTCTTCGCCGTCTACGCCGCCGCCGTACTGATGCAGGTTTTCAAAAGCCAACGCGACGCGGTGGGCTTGAGTCTCTTCTCCGACAGGCTGGAGCTACACACCCATGCACGCGGCGGGGACGCGCACCATAAGATGATCTACCGCGAGCTGGAAAAGGTGTTGCAGCCCATCGGCGACGACGTGCAGCGGCAATCCATGGTGACCGACACACTACACCAAATCGCCGAACAGATACACCGCCGCTCGTTAGTCATCATCTTCAGCGACATGCTGGAGTCCAGCAGCAACCTTGACGACCTGCTCCTCGCATTAGGTCACCTGCGACACAACAAACACGAAGTCGTCCTGTTCCACACTTTCGACAAACAGCTCGAGTACGATTTCGCCTTTGAGAACCGTCTCTACAAATTCGTGGACATGGAAACAGGCAATGAGGTGAAAGTACACGCCAACAACATCCGCGAATTCTACCAACAAACCGTCCGCGATTATTTCCAAGAAATCAAAATCAAATGCGGACAATACCAAATCGACGTGATTCCAGCAGATATAACCCAAGGATTCGAGCAGATTCTACTCCCCTACCTGCTCAAACGATCACAAATGTACTAACCTGAAACCAAATGGACAAAACATCAAACTACGAAAACAAAAGATTGACAATCAAAGAATGGAGTGTGCAAGACCGGCCTCGGGAAAAATATGCCCGCAACGGCGCCGCTTCGCTCTCTGACGCAGAGCTTATCGCCATTCTGTTCCGGACGGGAAATGCCACTGAATCAGCCGTGGAACTGGCCAAACGCCTGCTATCCGCGTCAAACAACAGTCTTAACGAACTGTCAGAAAAGACATTGCGTGAACTATCCGCGATTAAAGGTATCGGACAAGCAAAAGCCACGGCCTTACTTACCTCCTTTGAAATCGGCAGACGTATCCGAGCTGAAAAGGTGGAAGCGAAACCTGTGATTAAAAGCAGCTTGGACGTGGTGAACCTTATGCAAAACAAAATCGCCTACCTGGACCATGAGGAGTTTTGGGTGATTTACTTGAACCAATCAAACCGAATCCTGGATGTCATCCAAACCAACAAAGGAGGAATCACCAGCACTGAAGTGGACATCCGCATTATTCTACAACAAGCGGTAGTGAAAAAGTCCACCCAAATCATCTTATGCCACAACCACCCCTCTGGAACGATTCGGCCGAGCAAGGCGGACCTACAGCTCACTGAAAAGACCCGTAAAGCTGCACATTTGCTTGACGTCATGTTAGTGGACCACGTCATCATCCACCGTGAACAATATTTCAGCTTTGTAGAAGATGGATTACTGTAGTCCACCCCATGAAACGTTTTCAAAGGTGTATTCTTATCGTTCCCGCCGTTCAATCACCTCTTTCAACTTATAGCGGTCTCCCGTAGCCGTGCCGATGGAGTTGATAAACCGGAGGTCATAGCCAGGGGTGTCATAGCCCCAACGCTGGAAATTCCCGTTCTCATCGACCTTGCGAACCACCTGATCATTATATTTGACAATCAGGTATTTGGCTAATTTATCCCACCGCTTCATCATCCTGTCGGCATAGTCGATACTCTTTTTGTTAAGATAGTCACGGCGGTCGGCGGGGGTCATCTTCGTCACCGCCGCCTCCACGCTGTCCTGGTCGGCGAAGTAGTAGTCTTCCAGCTCGCGCTGCGCCTTCCTAAGGTCACCGACCATCATCGAATAGCGCGGATAGACCATGTTGGCAACCCAGTTGTTCATCCAGAAGGCCGACTCGAAGCTGAACTCCGTGCGCGGGTTGTTCTCAGGACGGAAACAGTCGGGCACCTGTGTGATGCAGCAGTAGAGCGGCACGTAGGCCACCATGTCAGCATCATCGCAATTGAACCAAGTGACGCCGCCCACATCGTCGGGCAGCCACGAGCGCATCTGGCAGGTCATTGTGAAGCCGCTCTGCTGCGTGGCGATTGGCCGCTCGCGGAAGTAGCTGACGCCGTTCGTGTCGCGGAAGTGCATCGGCAGCGGACGAATCGGCATCCCCCACGGTCCAGCGGTCATGTCGGCGGTCATATCTAACGGCGTACCCTCGAAATGGTCACGCATATCATCCTGCAAATCTCTGAGGGATAGTAATTTATCTGGCTTAATCCACAGCGGAAGATGGTCGCACTTGTCGAACTCGCCGTTGAGATACGGCAGGTACTTGGCCATCTCGGCCTCGTCGTAATGATGACGGAAGAAGCTCCACACGCGGGCATCGGCGTAGCGCACGTTCTCGAAATCGATGGGGCAGTAGGCGTCGCGGAAGGAGAACTCGTTGTCTTTGCCATTGAAGAATCCCTTTTCGCGGGCGAAATCGATGACATCGGCAGCATAGACGCACTCGACTTCTGGACGGGTGATGTATTGGAGGTGCTTGCTGCTAAGAGATTTGTGGGATATTTTGGGCGAAAAATTTTTCGCCCCTATGGGTTCCTGTGGGAACTGGCGGATGCGGCTGAGGTTGGCGTGGGCGCAGATGCAGTCGTCGGGGATGCGCAGGGCCACCCAGACGGCGCCTTTTCTCCCCTGCCCTTTGCCGATAATCTCCATAATCCAGGCCTCGTTGGGGTCGCAGATGGTGATGCTCTCGCCGCTGCTGTTGTAGCCATACTCCTCCACCAGCTCCGCCATGCACTTGATGGCCTCGCGGGCGTTGGCGGCGCGCTGCAGGGTGAGCCGCATCAACGAGAAGTAGTCGAGCAGCCCCTCGCGGTTCTGGAGTTCCAAGCGTCCGTCGAAGGTGGTCTCCACGATGGTCAGCTGTTTTTCGTTCATCAGACCGACCACGTTGTAGGTGTACTCCACCTGTTTAACGAACTGCCCTTCATGCGTGGGACCCCAGCCGTGGATGGCAATCTGCTCGCCCGGAGCGTGCCGTCCAGCTGGGCTGTAAAACAGCGACCCTGAGAAGCCGAAGCCGTCGCAGTTGTAGGTACACATCACGCTGCCGTCGGCGGAGGCTTTCTTGCCGACAATCAGGTTGGTACAGGCCACAGCGGGAAAGAGGGCTGCGGCAAAGAGGAGGGTTGTGAGGAGTTTTTTCATGGAGGAT
This sequence comes from uncultured Bacteroidales bacterium, assembly GCA_946186495.1. GTDB lineage: Bacteria > Bacteroidota > Bacteroidia > Bacteroidales > WCHB1-69 > F23-D06. Next base: position 33,654 of record CAMHNQ010000024.1, on the reverse strand, counting down.
TTAATGTTTAGGGGTTACAGTTTCAAATAACAAGTCTCAAAGCGGACTTATAACGCTGCAATCATCTTATAGAACGACGTTTGCTTGATATAGGTAATGCATTCTTCTTTGACAAAGCCGCTCTCTAATCTGTTTGAGACAAAATAATAGTACATATAATCTTCCGGCACTTCGATTTCCACATTCAGGAAAGAAATGTAGTGATGCGTATAGGTATGGGACTCGCCCGCGTTATCCACATATTCAAACTTTTTCTCATACATGGCATCCATGGCCGCATCCAGTTCTTGAAGAAGTCCTTCCCTCCCAGACAACAGCTTTCGTATCTCGGCAACAACCTTTGAAACATCTGCGAGACCCTCGCGGAAAACAGTTCGGAGGAGGTTTTCCAAAGCCTTGTCCGGCTGTCCCAGGTGTTCGTAAATTTCAGCGTAGCGCAAGGCGTTGGACACATCGTTCTCCGCATACGCATTGCCGCAGAAATGCACATAGGGATACACTGTGTCCGACAATGCCAGATAGCGGAGCGCGGAATCCCATTGTTGTTGGATAACATAGCATTCGCAAGCCATATCGGCCCCCCGGTGCCGGTAGTTGGCGTAGGGATCCGCCATTATGCCCCAACCCGAGGGATCCTTCTCGTCCGCCTCGACAGCCATCAGTTTCCGACACGTTCTGATACATTTGCCGTACTGTTTTAGCAGGAACTGGCAGTGTGCAGTATTGTACAACGCTCTCGGATAGCCTTGGTCTTTCGGGAAATGCCTTATAAAATTTTGGTAAACTTTCAAAGCCTTGTCATACTGCCCGGCATCATAATACCTGTTGGCCTCCTCGAAGTAATCTACAGGCTTTTTCTGCGCAAAAGCCGTAACAGAAAGGAGCATCGCCAGCAAGAGGAATCGCATTTTCATCATTTTTCGAGATTTGTTAATCTGAACTGAAAACACAACACTTATCCTTATTTATTATACACCTTCAAAATGCAGGCCAGAAATCGCACATCCTTGCCGCTGTGGTTGGCGATGCTGTGGCGGCCGCCGTCCCCGGTGAACATCACGTCGCCGGCGTGCATGACGGCAGTTCTGTCATTGTCGGTGACCTCAGCTTCTCCTTCCAAGATGTAGTAGATTTCCGCATCCTCAATGTGCGGATGCTCTTTGATCCGGCTTCCGGAGGGCAGGGTGATGATGTTGAACATCGAGGCCCGCTCCAGCATTTCAGCAGGCGTGAGGACGATTTTTTTGCTAATACGGCCTTCAATATTGCCGCTGTTTTCCACGGTCTCAACCTGAATGTCTTGGCTATATTTGATCATTGTATTTTATTTGTTACTGTCTTCAATAAACATCCACACCCCCTATTTGAGCTTTCCCATTTTTAAAAGTGCAAAAATAGAAAAAATATACAGATACGAGGAAGCATGGAAATCTGCATTTCCAACCGAATGCAATCAAAAATTTTTTACCTTTGCAGGTTCTTTCGAGACAAAACAAATCATTATTTGTAAACTTAAACAATATAGCAATGAATCAAGAACTTTTGAATCTGTATCCCAAAGGTTTATGGGACATTTTCGGGCACATTTGCGACGCTCCCCACCCTTCCAAGCACGAGACAGCCGTCATCAAATGGTACAAGGAATGGGCTAAAGAGCACAATATCCCTGTGGAGCAGGACGAGACCGGCAACTTGCTGTTCACCGTCCCGGCCACGCCTGGTTTCGAGAACCGCACACCCGTTGTGTTGCAGGCCCACTGCGACATGGTGCCGCAAGCCGACAGCGACAAGGCCCATGATTTCCTGACTGACCCCATCGAGCCGATCATCGACAACGGTTGGGTGCGCGCCAACAAGACCACCCTTGGCGCTGACGACGGCATCGGCGTGGCTGCCGCCTTGGCCGCCATCACCGACCCGAACTGCCAACACGGCCCCGTAGAGGTGCTTGTAACCATCGACGAGGAGACCGGCATGACCGGCGCCTTCGGCCTGAAAACCGGCTTCGTGAAAGGGAACATCCTCATCAACCTCGACTCCGAGACGGAAGGCGAGCTATACGTGGGATGCGCCGGAGGCATGGACGCCAACTTCCACCGCACCTACACCACCGTGGCCACGCCCGCCGGCATGAAGGGTTACAAGCTCTTCGTCACCGGTTTGCACGGCGGCCACTCCGGCATGGACATCAACCTCGGCCGCGCCAATGCCAACAAGATCGCCACGCGTTTCCTGCAGAAGACGATGCGCGACTTCGGCGGCTGCGTCGCCTGCATCAACGGCGGCGGCCTGCGCAATGCCATCCCGCGCGAGGCCACGGCCATCGTCACTGTTCCTGAAGCAAAAGCAGCCGAATTCGAGGCTTTTGCAAAAGAGTTCGAATGCACTGTGAAGAAGGAGTTCGCCCTCACCGAGGAGACGCTCAGCCTCACCGTGACTGCTGTCGAGACACCTGCCCAGGTCATCGAGTCCAAGGCCGCCTGCCAGTTCCTGAACATGATCTACGCCATCCCGAACGGCGTGCAGCGCATGAGCGACTCCATGCCCGGCTTGGTGGAGACCTCCAACAACTTAGCCAACTTCATCGCTGAGAACGGCGAGATGAGCGCGAAGTGCCTGCTGCGCAGCAGCGTGAACAGCGCGAAAGAGGCTCTGGGCGAGAAGATGACCGCCATCGCCGAGCTGGCCGACTGCGGCATCGAACTCACCGGCTCCTATCCCGGCTGGAACCCCAACATGCAGAGCCCGATCATGAACACCTGCATGAAAGTCTATAAGGAAAAATACGGCGTCGAACCCAAGGTGATGGCCATCCACGCCGGCCTGGAATGCGGCCTCTTCGGCGTCTGCTACCCCGACTGGGACATGGTCTCCTTCGGCCCGACCATCGAGCACCCGCACTCCCCCGTCGAGCGCGTCAACATCGAAAGCGTAGGAAAATTCTATGACTTCCTCGTGGAGGTGCTGAAAAACGTCCGGTAACGTACCGTAAGCCAACCTTTAACGAACGCAGTCCTGAGTCCAGGGCTGCGTTTTTTGCAATGAGAGGCTGACAATGCCATCTTGAACACCCCTACAACCTGGACAGCGTTCGCACACAACACTCTCTTGATTCGCAACGAACAAAAAAAATCACACCTAACAAAAAAAAATGTATTTTTGCATCTTCAATCTTATGAATATAACAATATTAATATTATAGACATTATGAACAAACTGATTTCAATCGAAGACGCTGTTGCGCATGTAAAAGACGGAATGACCCTCATGATCGGTGGTTTCTTAGGTGCCGGCACGGGTGTGAAGATGGTGGAAGCCATTGCCAACAAGGGAGTTAAAAACCTCACCTTGATCTGCAACGACACGGCCTACCCCAACAAGGCCATCGGCATGCTGATCTCCAACAAGCAGGTGAAGAAACTCTACGCCTCCCACATCGGCACCAACGCGGACACCATCCAGCAACTGAACGACAAGACCCTGGAGATTGAGTTCTGTCCGCAAGGCACCCTCGCCGAACGTATCCGCTGCGGCGGCGCAGGCCTCGGCGGTGTCCTCACCCAAACCGGTCTCGGCACCGTGGTTGAGAACGGCAAGCGCAAAATCGAGGTCGATGGCAAGGAATACCTCCTTGAACTGCCCCTCCACGCCGACATCGCCATCATCGGCGCCAGCATCTGCGACGAGATGGGCAACGCCATCTACAAGGGCACGACCCAGAACTTCAACCCCATGATGGCCGCCGCCGCCGACCTGGTGATCCTGGAGACCAAGGAACTTGTACCCACCGGCTCCATCCCGATGGAACAGGTCCACACCCCCGGCATCTACATCGACTATATCGTGAAATAGACCACTGACGAAGACTTGGTGCAACGTTCAATTCACAAGTCACAAATCATCACCATGCGGAAAATACTCCTCATTCTCGCTATGGCATTCTGTTCGGGCGGATTCGCGCAAAACTGCCCGAACAGTTTGTATCTGGCCCTCGACAGGAAAGTCACCAGTCTCCAATGCACGCCCTGTGCCGGAAATGGGCTGTGCATTGTGGGAGAGAAAAGGGTCAAACCGGATAAACAGTTGAGCATAAGCCATCTGGACACACTGATGAACGTTCGATTCGACACCACACTGACTTTTCCTTCCAATTACTATCGGCAAGGATGCTTCTACGGAGACGGGGTGTTCGCCGTATTCTTATCCGAATTCCAGCACCCGAGCCAAAAATCCCCCAGGACGGGCAATGGGATCCTGCTGCTTTACGACTTAGACAAGCGACAACTACAGTCCCGCGAACTTTCCGGCCTCCCATCCGAACCATTCCTGGACAAATGGGCTATCCTGGACCGCAACCTGATTTTCGCCACAACCGGCCGCTACGGCGACCACCTGTGGTTCCTTCCGGATGGAGCCGTGAAGCCAATCCCGTTCTCCTTCACGGCCGAAAACCCCGGAAAAGTGCTGGTTGCTACCGCCGACACTCTGTCGCGCAAGGCCGTCATCTGCTTCGCCACCAACAACCGGACACTCTACTTCGAGACCGACTTCACGGGAAAAGCCTCCTTCGCGAACATGCTCAATGAACCCGCCACGAATGCCCAGTGGGTACGTGTCGGTCCCGAACATTCGCTGCTGATGCTCTATTACCACGACGACGAGACCTTCTACATGCACCCTGTCAGCATCCGCAATCACCATGTCACCCCCTCCGACACCATCTATTGCGCGGACAACCTCCCTGCCGGGCGGATTCCTTCCAACGCCAAGAAGTCGCGAACCGTTATCATAAGCCCCTACTCCCACATCTCCTTCCAGCCCACCGTCTCCTATCTCGGCGACGGCCGGATAGCCTTCGTTACCGAGCTCTACTACGCCGAATACAGCAACTACTTCAACGGCTACTACGTCGAGCCTCGCTTCAACGGCTATCGTTACGAACGCGCCGACATCCACTTTTTCGACACAAACGGCGTATTCCTGACCAACGTGACAGTCCCTTACGGCGAAGAGGGGATGCTTCAGGGCAGAATCACCAGCAAGCTGCAGCTGTTCGGCCTGGAAAGCCGCGACATGCTGATTTACCACCGGGAAGGCCATTCGTTGACGACCATGCTGATTGACACCGCCTTCCGGGTGAAAGAGCCCTTACGCACTACGGACCTGCCCCTCCCGCAGGTTCTCTTCAACAAGCAGAAGACCGTCATTGACCTCTTCACACCCTGGTACGGCCACAACCAGTTCATACTCACCGCCTACAGGGTCAAGCTCTCCTCCCAGCGCAAAGAAGGCTATGAAATCCGCAAACTGACGTACGAATAAGCATTGAAAAAAAGTGTATTTTTGCCACTTCGATTTTAACATCAAAAATTAAAACCAAATATGGAAAAATTTGATCCTGCAACCAATCTTGAAAAATTGGACAAAAAAGATGCCTACAGAGGTGTCAATCCAGCTATTTGCGATAGCGCCACCTTCATGTTCGAACATGCCAAAACCATGACTGACACCTTCCATGGCGAAACTGAGGGCTACTTCCTCTACTCCCGCCACTGGAATCCCAGCACCCTCTCCTTGGCGCAGTCATTGGCTGCCATCGAGGGCACTGAACTGGCCTGGCCCACTGGCTCTGGCTTAGCCGCCATCACCACCGCTTTGCTACATGAAGTGAAGGCCGGCGACCATATCGTTTCCAGCATGACCGTCTATGGCGGCACCTTCGCCTTCCTGAACAACTACATCAAGAAGTTCAATGTCGAAGTCACTTTTGTCAACATGCAGAACCTCGATGCGGTGAAAAAGGCCATCCGCCCGAACACCAAAGTGCTCTACACCGAAACGATGAACAACCCGTTGCTGCGTATCGCCAACATTCCCGAGCTTTCGAAGATCGCACACGCTGCAGGTGCCAAATTACTGGTTGACAACACTTTCACTCCAATGATTTTCTCACCCTACCGCCTCGGCGCGGATGTGGTCTTGTACAGCATGACCAAATATATCAACGGAATGAACGATTGCGTGGCCGGTGCCATTTGCGGTTCCGCCGAATATATCAACTCCCTGATAGACGTGAACAACGGCACAGCCATGCTGCTCGGCCCCGTGCTCGACACCTTCCGCTCCACCAGCATCCAGAAGAACCTGCACACCCTGCACATCCGCATGAAGAAGCACAGCGAGAACGCCATGTATCTCGCCAAACGCTTCAAAGAGACCGGCATCAAATACAACTACCCTGGCCTTCCCGAGCATCCCGACTATGAGCTGTTCAAGTCGATGATGAACGAAGGCTACGGCTTCGGCGGCATGATCTCCATCGACATGGAAACCGCTGAACGCGCCAGCGCCATCATGGAGAAGATGCAGGAGCTGGGCGTGGGCTACCTCGCCGTCAGCCTCGGCTATTTCAAGACCCTCTTCAGCAACTCCGGCAAATCGACCTCTTCCGAGGTTCCCGAGGACATCCAGCACGAGATGGGCATGAGCGAAGGCCTCATCCGCTTCTCCATGGGCTTGGACAACGACCCCGAGCGCACCTTCCAGCTGATCAAGCAGGCCATCGACGCCACGAAATAAAGACCCGACCGCTGAGGTTGTCCTTACGCAACTTCAACGACAAGATGACCAAAAAACGGACATGTCTGTAAGGACATGTCCGTTTTAACATTTTCAATTTCCTGTATTCCAACACATTGCAAATAATAATGCGGGAAATTAACATATATTAAGATTTTATGTATTTTTGCGGCCTCAATTATTGATAAATTCTAAGTCTATGAAAGAGAACAATTATTTTCCATCCATGCTTCCTGCCGAGGAACTCGCACAGGTGAATTACATTCCCACCATATCGGAATTTGTAAGTTGGATTGAACAAAAATGGTCTGATTTGCCTTGTCTTTCCGACACGGTGAACACATACACATACCGCCAAGTCTGTGAGCGGGTTGCACGCAAACGCGCCCTGCTCAACAGCCTCGGTCTGCAGAAAGGGGACAAAGTCGCCATCCTTGACAACTCCACGACGGATGCGGTGGAGATGTTCCTCGCCGTCACTTCAGCTGGCCTCATCGCCATCAACCTGCCCGCCATGCTTCCCGCAGAGGCCATAGCAGGCTGCTGCATGAAGTTCGGCGTGAAACTGTTAGCATACGGAAAAGCGTTCACAGAGGCAGTTGCAGGAGTGCCGTGCCCAACCATAGCGGTCACCGAGTTCGCCGACCACACGGCGCCGGTCGCCACGGTTGACAAGGAAGACCCCGCCGCCATCTTCTTCACTGGCGGCACGACAGGAGCACCCAAGGGCGCCATCCTGCCACACCGCGCCCTCATGCGCGGAGCACTCAACGGCCTCTATGCCCCAGGGCACCAACTCGGCTGCCACCGCTATGCTTGCGTGCTGCCTCTAAGCCACGTCTTCGGATTGATATACAGCACCTTGTCGGTACTCTACAAGGGAGCTTCCTGGTATTCCGTCGGCAACACCAAAGACACCATTGGCAAACTGCCCGTGATTAAGCCCACCATGCTGGTTGCCGTACCCGGCATCTGCGAAATCCTACTCGGACTCGTCAAAATGTACGGGAAACCGTTCCTCGGCGGCGAGCTGAAAGTCATCATTTCCGGCGCTGCCAACGTACCCCCAAAACTCATCGGCGAGTTCGACGAACTGGGCATCCAACTCTTCGGCGGCTACGGCATGACCGAAGGCGCCAACCTCACCACCGGCAACATCGACGTTAAAACCAGACCTACATCCGTCGGCAAACTCTATCCCGAACAGGAAGCCAAGGTCGTGGACGGCGAGCTGTGGTTCCGCGGCGACAACGTGTTCCTCGGCTATTATGGCGACCCCGAAAAAACCGCCGAAACACTCACTCCGGACGGCTGGGTCAAAACCGGCGACCTCGTACGCTTCGACGAGGACGGCTTCATGTACATCGTGGGCCGAATCAAGAACCTCATCATCCTCTCCAATGGCGAAAACATCAGCCCCGAAAGCATCGAGGAGCCGTTCTACAAGGACAACAAACTCCGCGACTGCCTCGTGAAAGAGGACGAAATGGACGGCCGGCAGGTGATTGCCATCGAAATCCTGCCGCGTATCGAAGAGTTCGGCGACGAGCCTTGGGAAACGGTGGAAGCCTACTTCAAAGAGCTCGTCGGCAAAGTCAACGCCACACTCCCAAGCACGCACCAAGTCAGCAAAATCACCGTGCGGAAAGAGGATTTCAAACGCACGGGCGCACTGAAAGTTTCACGTAATCAATAAAAAATGGAAAGAGAAGCTATCCTTAACGAATTGAAAGGGATCCTGACCCTGATCAAGCCCTCTATGGATTTGTCCTCCGTGACCGAAGATTCGCAGCTTGTCCGTGATGTCGGACTCGACTCCCTCACCATCCTGCTCCTCAGCCTCGCCGTGGAGAACAAGTTCGGCTTCAAGTTCGAAGGCACGCCCAAATTCGAGACCGTGGGCGAAGTGATTGACTACGTGAGTACACACGCCACCGTTTAATGGTTATTGGTTATTGGTTATTGGTTATTGCTTTTTAGTATTATGAATATTGACATTATCAGGGTGGAAAGTCGCAGACAGCTGAAGATGTTTGTGACTTTTCCACTTCATCTATACAAAAATTGCGCAAACTGGGTACCCGCGTTAGAGGGCGACGAATACGATACCTTCAACCCCGCGAAAAACGGCGCCTACGATTTCTGCGAGGCAGACTGCTTCTTGGCCTATCGCGGCACCGAAATTGTGGGCCGCGTGGCCGCCATCATCAACCATAAAGCCGACGACGACCGAAAAATCGTCCGTTTCGGCTGGTTAGACTTCATTGAGGACGAAGAGGTTCTGAAAGCCCTGATCGGCACAGTGGCTGACTGGGGAAAGCAACGGGGACGCACAGACATGCACGGCCCTTGGGGTTTCACCGACATGGACAAGGAAGGCCTCCTGATTGAGGGGTTCGAGCATCTAAGTCCGTTCACCTGCCTCTACAACTACCCCTACTACGGCCCCATGTTGGAGAAACTCGGCTTCACCAAAGAGGTCGATTGGACGCAACGAACCCTTGACGTGAGTCCTGAGCTGCCATCCATGTTTCAGTTCGCCCACTTGATTGAGGAACGCTCCAGCGTGCACGTGGTGCATCCCACGAGTATGAAAAGTCTCGGCAAGCAATACGGTTTGGCGCTTTTCCACATGTACAACGATGCTTTTGCGCCCCTATATGGATTTTCCCCACTGACAGACAAACAGATAGACACTTATCTGAAAACTTATGTCCCTATTCTGGACAAGGACTTCGCAGCAGTAGCCGTCAATGAGAAAGATGAACCCATCGGTTTCCTCTTCTGTGTGCCGTCACTCTCCAAGGCAGTGAAAAAGTCCAACGGACGTCTCTTCCCATTAGGATTCATCAACATCCTGAAAGCCTTAAAGAAAAACGACACATTGGAAGCGCTAATCTTGGGTGTAAGGCCTGATTATCAGCAATGTGGAATTCCTGTGCTGCTGTTCAAATACCTTCATGAGAACTGCATCAAACGGGGTATCAACACCATCATCATGAACCCGCAATTGGAGGAGAACTACAAGGTACAGTTACTGTTCGGGGAATACACCACGCATCCCTTCATGCGCAGGAGGGCGTACAAACGGCACATATAGCGTCCAAGGGGAAATTCTTCCCCTTGGTGATTACAGTCTGTAATAACTGCCGAGGATTTTCGCGAACCAGCAAGCGGGAAGCAACCGCTTGAGGAACACAGAAATACGTTGTTCAAGCGAAGCCACCACATAACCGTGACGAGGTTTCTTTTTACGGATAATTTGGCTGATCTTGCGTGCCAGGACTTGCGGTTCCAGCCCGCCCCGCTCGTCGCGTTCCACTTTCCCCATCGACTCTGCGTAAAAGGGATAGACCCGCATAGCTTCCGCGTTGGCGGTCTTTTTCCTGCTGGCCGTGAAGCCCGTCGAGAAATCGCCCGGGCGTACCACCACAACTTGAACCCCAAACTGTTGAACTTCAAGACGCAACGCTTCGCAATATCCTTCGATGGCGAACTTGCTAGCTGAATAGAAGCCTTGGAACGGCAACCCCATCACGCCGCCGATAGAACTCAGCGCCACGATTTTGCCTCCTCCCTGCTCCCGCATATAGGGCAGCACGGCCGTCACGAAATACACTAAACCCATGAAGTTAGTGTCCATCTGCTCCCGGACCTCCTCCTCGGTGGCAAACTCCACAGGCCCACCAATACCCATACCGACGTTGTTGACCAGCACATCGATGCGACCCTCTTGTTCAATCAATTGCCCTACAACCTTTTCCACTGCTTTCCGGTCACGGACATCGACTTTCAGATAATGAACCCCCGGCACCGGTTCCACATCACGGCGTACAGTGCCATAAACGACATGCCCCTCTTGCGAAAGCAGACGCACGGTTTCCAATCCGAAACCGGAAGAGACCCCTGTGACCAAAACAACCATGCCTACAGGATTTCCGCGATCTTGAACGCTTTGGTAATCTTGTCTATGGCCTCGTCCACTTGTCCGTAGGTATGCGTAGCCATCAAGGCGAAACGGATCAGCACGTCTTTCTCGGGCACCGCAGGCGCAATGACCGGTGTGACGAAGACTCCGTCCTCCAGCAGACGGGAACAAAGCCAGAAAGCCTTCTCCGAATTCCGGACAAAGAGCGGGATGATGGGCGTTTCGCTGCACCCTGTGTCAAAACCGCGCTCCTTAAACTGCTTGCGGGCATAGTTGCTTACATCCCACAAATGCTGGATGCGCTCCGGCTCGTCTAACATAATATCGATGGCCCGGCTGACCGCAGCCACGTTGGATGGCGGCATACTGGCACTGAAAATCAGCGACCGGGCATTGTGCTTCAAGTAGTTGATGATATCGGCATCGGCAGCGATGAAACCGCCCAACGAGCCAAGCGACTTCGAGAAAGTACCCATGATGAGATCCACCTTGTCGGTCAGGCCGAAATGGTCGGCAGTACCTCTTCCCTGATGACCCAAAACACCTATGGAGTGGGCGTCGTCGAGCATAATCTCTGCATCGTATTTTTCTGCCAGCTCCACCATTTCGGGCAGCGGGACGATATCGCCCTCCATGGAGAAGACTCCGTCGGCCACAATCAGCTTGACGGATTCAGGTTCGCACTGTTGCAGGCACTTCTCCAGTGACCCCATGTCATTGTGGGCATATTTCAGCGACTTGCCGAACGCCAATCGGCTTCCCTCAATGATGGAGGCGTGGTTGAGCCTGTCGAGCAGCAGATAATCGTTACGGCCGCACAATGCGGAGACAACGCCGAGGTTGACCTGGAAACCCGTGCTGAAACACAGCGCCCCGTCCTTGCCGACCAAACTGGCGAGCTTGTCCTCCAACTCCACATGGATGTCAAGGGTTCCGTTGAGAAAACGCGAACCGGAGCAACTTGTGCCGTACTTGTCGATGGCGGCCTTGGCGGCCTCTTTGAGACGCGGGTCATTGGAAAGTCCCAAATAGCTGTTTGAGCTGAACATCAGCACATCCTTGCCACCAATCTTCACCAAGGTATCCTGTTCCGACTCTATCGCCTTGTAATACGGATAGATCCCTTTTGCCTTGGCGATTTGCGGCGCCCTGTATTGCGCACATTTGTTTTGTAGTAGATGATTTTTCATATTTCGAATTATCGTACCGTTAAACCAGACATATTCATCAAAATGATGACCGAGCTGAATGGCCGAATTCAACACTCCCACAATCCCATTTTTTTGATATTCAGATTTTTTAACATATATAACCCCCACTGAATCAACCATTCTGACGAGCGGCAAAAATACATAAAATTTGTGTAATTTTGCCGCCGCTAAAAATAAAAGACTTTTTTGTAGAAAATTATCAAGGTTCAATATGCTTTTTGTAAAAATTTACCGTTTCTTCACACAGCACAAATTCCTTTTGTACGCTCTCATAGTGACAAGCAGCGTCGTTTTCGCTTTTTTTGCAGCGAAAGCGCATTTCGAAGAAGATTTGATGAAACTTTTACCGAAATCCAGCGAATCGGAAAGCGGTTTGGTTTTCGGCAACATCAAGGTGAAGGACAAGCTCTTCATGCAGATGACGGGTGCGGAGCCCGAAGTGATGGTCGGATATGTCGACGAGCTGATGGACTCAATCCTGACCGACGACGAGGGCATCGCCAACACGCTCTACCGTCTGGAACCGGACATGGCCCTCAACGCGCTCGACTATGCCATGACACACGTGCCGTCGTTCGTGGACACGAGCCTGTACGCCCTATTCGACACCGCCATTGCCCACGCCGATGAAACCATGGCACGCAACCACGAAATGATCATGAATGACGAAAGCGGCATGGCTTCGGAGTTGGTCTCCACGGACCCGTTGGGACTGCGCGAGTGCCTGATGCCCGACATTTCCGGCGGCATGGGGTTCACTCTCATCGACGGGCATCTGTTCTGCCCCGACAGCACCGTGGCGTTGATTTTCATCGCCCCCGATTTCCAGACTTTCAACTCCCAAGAAGGCGGGAAACTGGTCAAACACCTCCGCCAGTGCATCCAACAGTTCAACAAGACACATCCGGATGTCGAGGTGTTGATGCATGGCGCGGTGGTGGAGTCGGCCAACAATGCCAGCACCATAAAACGGGATATAGTCCTCACCATCGGCATCTCGTTAATACTGATTCTCGTCTACTTATGCCTCAGTTTCAAGAGTTACAACATCATCTGGCAGAATGTGCTGCCCATCCTTTACGGCACCATCTTTGCGTTGGCCTGCATGTATTGGATCAAGGGCGGCATGTCGCTGATGGCTTTGGGGGTGGGTGCTGTGATTTTGGGCGTTGCGCTCAGCTATTGCCTGCATATAATTGTGCACCAGCGATTTGTCGGCGATATTGAGCAGATGTTGGCGGATGAAGCCCTCCCCGTTTGCCTCGGCTGCCTCACCACTATCGGCGCGTTCCTCGGCCTGATGTTCACCGAAAGCGAGCTGTTGAAGGATTTCGGCCTGTTCGCCACCTTCGCGCTCCTCGGCAGCACCTTCTTCTCCTTAGTCTTCCTGCCCCATTTCCTGAACGTGAAAGATGCCAAGCACAGCAAAAAAGCTTTCCTGCTGATTGACAAAATCAACAACTATCCATATGACCGCAACAAGTTCATTATCATAATATTGTGCATCATCATCTTTATCGGATTCATTTTCTCCGGCAAGGTGCAGTTCGACAACGACCTGAAGCACATCGGCTATGAAAGCGAGGATTTCAAAAAGTCCCGGGATCTGTATGAGGAGAAAAACGACCAAGGCGGAAAACAGCGGTATTATGCCGTCACTGCCGATGAATTGGACCAGGCTTTGGACGCCAACATGGCACTGGCCTCCACATTGGATTCGTTACGCAAGGCCGGCGACCTGAGTTCCTACACGCCGGTGGCGTCACTGCTATTCCAGTCGCAAGCCGAACAGGAAAACCGCATAGCTGCATGGAAGCGTTACTGGACTCCGGAGAAGGTGGCGCAAGCAATGGCTGCCGTGAAGTCCGCCGCATCGAAAAACGACCTTTCCCCCGATATTTTCGTGCCGTTCCAGGCCATGGTCGAAGCGGAATACGAACCGGGCAACCTTTACGAATCCGGCATTGTCCCTGACGGCCTGCTCTGCAACTTCATCGAAGAGACCGATGGCAAGTTCTTGATTTTCAACGCTCCAAAGTTATCAAAAGAAAAATTGAAAGAGACGGACGACCTTGTTGCCTCCATCCCTCATGCCGTAGTGGTGGATCCCATGTATTACACTGGAGGCTTGATTTCCTTGATTCACAAAGACTTCAGCATGGCATTGCTCATATCGTCCATCTTCGTGTTCGTGGTGTTGCTGGTATCTTTCCGAAACATCTTCATATCGCTCCTTGCCTTCATGCCCATGTTCCTGAGTTGGTATGTGGTACAAGGCTGGATGGCGATTTTCGGGCTGTCATTCAATATGATCAACATCGTGATTTCCACCTTTGTCTTTGGTATTGGCGTCGACTACAGCATCTTCGTGATGAAGGGACTCATCGAGAGTCAGCGTCAGGAGCAGAGCCGCCTGCTGGAATACCACAAAGTGGCCATCTTCTTCTCCGCCTTGGTGTTGATTGTCGTGATGGGTGCTATGCTGTTCGCCAAACATCCGACCATCGTCTCCATCGGCGAATGTGCGCTGATCGGCATGATCTCCACCATCTTGATCACCTACACGCTACAGCCGCTGCTGTTCCGCTGGCTGATGAAATGGCCATACATGAAACGCAAAGTGGAAAAATAAAAATTGTATTTTTGCCGCCCATTTAGTCAAGACAAATATTTTATAATATGAAAAGAATACTGACCATTGTCATTGCCATGCTGGCATTTGCCGCCTCCGCGCAAAAAGTGGAAGCCCGTTTCACCGAATCCAAATTCATCAAAGCCTCCGGCAAAACCATCGAAGCTGAAGGAAACCTCAAGCTTTTCTCCACTGACAAGATGGAACTCCGCTATTCCAAACCCGCCGGCGACTATTTCATCATCGACGGGAAGACCGTGAGTACGAGTATCCGGGGCAAGAAGTCGACGGTGGACACGGAGAAGAACGCCGCTATACGCGCCCACCGCAACACCCTCATGAACTGTGTCAACGGCGACTGGAAACAGGCGGCCACCGACAACAACGCCGAAACCTCCGTCACAGAGAAAGGTGCCAACAAAGTGGTGACGCTGCGTGCGAAGAAGACAGCTCCGCGTGGCTACTCCAGAATCACCATCACCTACCGCAAATCCGACAACATTCCTGTAGAACTGGTGTTCGAGGAATTCAACGGCACGGTGACTACCTACAAGATTTCCAATATCGTCAAGAAATAGCCTGTCCAGGAAATCAAACGTAACAAAATATGAAACCGACAAGAGTCCTATACCTGTGTAAACTGCTGGTCATAAGCAGCTTGATTGCCGTTTCCTGCAAAGGGGGAAAAACGGAGATGAAGCCCGTAAAGGGCGTCTTGGAAGAGGCCGTCCGTGAAGGCGTCGCGCCCGACATCGTCAATGCGACATTGGACCGCCACGTCATCGACGGGAACTTCGAACCCATCCTCAACGACACCGTCAACAACATCCACGTGTGGAGTCTGGTGCGATGCGACTCAACCACATCCTCCGAAGGCTTTGGCATCGTGGTCGCCAAGGACGGCCGAGCCACCATCTTCTCCAACATCCGCCACGGCAACACACCGCAAGCCCGCTACAATGCGGCCACTGGCGAACTCTGGCTCACCGGCGTCTCAATCGAAGGCACCGGTGTCCATACGGAGCGGTTCTACCGAATCGGGTTCCGCGAGGAGGGTCCCCATTACATCGCCGGCACCATCGACCCCTACGAGATGCAACAGGCGCTATGCAAGGAGCTGAGCTACACTGTCAAAAGGGAGAACATCACCCTTTACAACGGAGAAAAAGAGCTAACAACCGTGACCAACACCGTCAAGGATATGGGAGACTTCTTCGACGATGCCCTTTGGCTCGGCGAACAAATCAGCTACAACATCAACGGCGACACGCTGCTCGTGCTGGCGACCCCAGGCGTAAACTTCGTCACCGGCAAAGTGCTGTTTTACGACGACATGCCAGTTGTCACCGCTCACGTGACGCTCAACGCCGACAACGGCTTCACCCTCTCAAACATCAACGTCACAAAAGCTTCCCATTAACCCTAATCACCATTCATAAATGCATAAGAAAACCATACAACGAATCCGGCGCGTCCTTGCGGCCGTCTTCTTCCTCGGTATCACGTTGATGTTCCTCGATTTCACAGGGACATTGCATACATTCTTCGGCTGGATGGCAAAGGCGCAATTCCTTCCCTCCGTGTTAGCACTCAACTTTATCGTCATCGCCATTCTGCTGATAATCACCTTATTATTCGGACGATGCTACTGTTCCGTTATCTGCCCCATGGGGGTATTCCAGGACGGTGTGGCACACGTGTACAACTGGTTCAAGAAGAACCGCTACACCTATTCCAAAGCGCACAACATACTGCGTTACACCGTTTTAGGATTGTTCATCGTAGTGTTGATTGCAGGTGTCGGCTCCTTAGTGGCGTTGCTCGCCCCTTATTCCGCCTACGGCCGCATCGTGCAAAACCTCTTCTCGCCGATCTACCAATGGTGCAACAACGGCCTCGCTGCCGTCAGCGAGCATTTCAACCGATACACCTTCTACAGCAAGGAGGTGTGGATGCGCAGCCTTCCGACCTTCATCATCGCGGCGGTCACCTTCGTGGCCATCGTCATCCTCGCATGGCGCAACGGCCGCACCTACTGCAACAACATCTGCCCGGTGGGGACCTTCCTGAGCTTCTTCAGCCGCTTCTCCTGGTTCAAGATGCACATCGACGAGGAGAAATGCGTCAAATGCGGCCTCTGCACCAAGAACTGCAAGGCCTCCTGCATCGACGGCAAGAACGGCTTCGTCGATTATTCGCGTTGCGTGACCTGCGGCAACTGCATGGCCGTATGCCCGAAAGAGGCGATTGAATACAAGCACGCCAAAAGCAATCCCGTGCCAGCAACCTCCACGGAATCCGTCGATACCGGCAAGCGCGCATTCCTGATCGGGTCGGCGGTAGCCCTCGGCACGGCGGCCTTCGCCCAGGAAAAGAAGAAAGTCGATGGCGGCCTCGCATTCATCGAGGACAAGGTGGCCCCCGAGCGCACCACACCCATCGTGCCTGCCGGATCCGGCTCCCTCGACCGTTTCCGCAAACACTGCACGGGCTGCCAGCTCTGCGTGTCGCAGTGCCCCAACGACGTGCTGCGCCCCTCCACCGACCTGATGCACCTCATGCAGCCGGTGATGTCGTACGAACGCGGCTGGTGCCGACCCGAGTGCACCGCCTGCAGCGATGTCTGCCCCGCCGGCGCCATCGTGAAAATCACCAAGGAGGAAAAGACCTCCATCAAGAAGGGACAGGCGGTCTGGGTGGCCCGGAACTGCATCGTGGTGGCCGACGGCGTTCCCTGCGGCAACTGCGCCCGCCACTGCCCCGCCGAAGCCATCGAGATGGTACCCAAGCGCGGCGACGACACCGGAAAACTCTTCATCCCCGCCGTCAACGAGAGCAAGTGCATCGGCTGCGGCGCCTGCGAGTACGTCTGCCCCGCCCGCCCGCTCACCGCCATCTTCGTCAACGGTGTCGAACAACAACGGACGGTGTGATTGATTGGTGATTAGTGATTGGTCGTTACGAACGATTAAGTATATATATGAAAAACATTCCTTAAGCAGCCTTGAAGAAGCAACACGCGCGAAGCGCAATTAACCCCACACAAGCGACGAAGTCGCGCAGTGTGGGGCCAACACGAAGTAATCAACATGAAGAAATCAATATGAAAGACATATCCCGCAGAGACTTCCTCAAAATAATGGGCGCCGGTGTCGCAGCGACTGCCGTGGCCGCTGTCGGTTGCCAGAACAACGACCCCGCGTGGACCGATGCCACGCCCCTGAAGGCACAGAAAGGGAAGATGACCTACCGCACCAACCCCAAGACCGGCGACAAAGTGTCGCTGTTGGGCTACGGCATGATGCGCCTGCCTGTCATCGAAGACAAGGCCCCGAAAGGGACTTCCGGCCGCGAAACGCCCGCGCCTATCGACCAGAAGATGGTCAACAAGCTGGTTGACAAGGCCATTGAGTACGGTGTCAACTACTTCGACACCTCCCCGGCTTACTGCCAGGGACGCAGCGAGCACGCCACCGGCATCGCCCTGTCGCGGCACAAGCGCGACGAGTACTTCATCGCCACCAAGCTGTCGAACTTCGCGCCCACCACGTGGCCGCGCGAGGCGTCCATCAAGATGTTCGAGAACTCCCTCAAGGAACTGCAGGTCGATTACATCGACTACCTGTTGCTGCACAGCATCGGCGGCGGCGAGGACTGCATGCAAATGCTCCGCAACCGCTACTACGACAACGGCATCCTCGACTTCCTGTTGGAGCAGCGCGAGAAGGGCGTCATCCGCAACCTCGGCTTCTCCTACCACGGCGACGTCAAGGCCTACGACTACCTGCTGTCGCGCCACGACGAGTACAAGTGGGACTTCGTGCAGATTGAGATGAACTACCTCGACTGGCACTTCGCCAACGAGATCAACGAACACAACACCGAAGCCGAGTACCTGTACAACGAATTAGACAAGAGGAAGATTCCCGCCGTCATCATGGAGCCGCTGCTCGGCGGCCGTCTCGCCAACGTGCCCGACCACATCGCCAACGAGATGAAGTCCCGCGAGCCGCAGCGAAGCATCGCTTCCTGGGCATTCCGCTTCTGCGGCACCTACCCCAACGTGCTCACCTCCCTGAGCGGCATGACCTACATGGACCACCTCGACGACAACCTCGTCTCCCACTGTCCCCTGAAGCCCCTCACCCAGGAGGAACTCGACTTCTTGGAGGACATCGCCAAGAAAATCTACGACCTCAAGAACATCCCCTGCACCGCCTGCCAATACTGTATGCCCTGTCCGTTCGGACTGGACATCCCCAGCATCTTCGCGCACTACAACAAATGCATCAAGGAGGGCAATCTGGCCAGGACCGCCGACGACAGCGAGTTCAAGAAGATGCGCAAGGCGTTCCTCGTGGGCTACGACCGCAGTGTGCCGAAGCTGCGCCAGGCCGACCACTGCACCCACTGCGGCGAGTGCGTCGCCCACTGCCCGCAACGCATCCGCATTCCCGAGATGATGCAGATGGTGGACGAATACGTGGAGAAATTAAAACAGGGAACTCTATAGAAACGCTATATACCCCAATCCCTGTCGCGCACTGCTGCTTATTCGTCGTCGAAAGCGGGCCAGGGATTCGCCTCAATGCCGGCCATCCGGACCATCGCGGCATGGGCCTCCCGACACACGCGGTCGAGTTCATCCCTGCGGTTCGCGCTCTTGTCGAACCAAATGGGTTCCCCGACATGCAACGTCACACACGGATCGCTCTTTTTGCCGAATAGACGGTATATGCCCTTGCGCTCACGATAAGTGTACACAAACGGGATGACAGGGCGGTTGTACTTGTAAGCCATGGTGAAAGCGCCGCGTTTAAAGGGCCGGATGGGCACGTACATGTTCCATCTCACCGCCTCTGGAAAGACAATAAACCAGAAACCGCGCCGCGCAAACTCGTCGAACGCCTCGTTGTATTTGCGGATACCCTCACGAGTCTCCGGGATAGGGATGCCCCCCGCCTGCCGCAGAATCCAACTTCCACGCCCGTTGAAATGCTTGGCGAACATCGGAATACGCACCTGGCGAAATCGCTGGCAGGCTGAATTGACCCCCAAAGCGTCGAATACGAAGACGTGATTGCAAACACACATCGCCCCATCGCGAAGCTGTTTCTTATACTTTCGAAGGTTCCCCTCTATCTGAAGCCCGAAATGGCAGCGGTTGTGTACCGCCACCAGACACCATTTCACAAACCAGCCGGCTATCGTGTTCAGCGTATGCTTGAACGAATCGTCCAAATAGGGATAAGTCTCGTCGAACTGGAACCGCCCTTGGGAGGAGTCTTCCACTTGGACAGTCAACAGACGGCGGTGCGGGTCGTCGGTCGGATAGTCGATTCCGATATCCGGAATATAGACTCCGTCTTTCACCTTAAATTCGCCAAATTTCATAATTTCACTTATTTTTCGAGATTAATAGACTTTTCAAAGGTACATCAACATTTCCACAGATCCCTTTGCCCTGCGTAACAACGCAGCGGGCGGGTTGTCTCACTTTTTGCCCACACGCTTGCGCATGAAAGGCAACTTCATCAGCCAGCGGAAAAGGAGCGGTTGCAGCATGTAGGTGATGAATATGGTGGAGGCCATCCCTATGAGGGTGCAGATGCCGATGGACTTGATGGCCGGATGGATGGCGCACAGCATCGTCACCATTACAATAGCCAGAACCAGAGCCGAGAAGAAGATGGCCACTTTGTGATATTGCAGCAGGCTTGTGCCCTGGTTGTTTTGCTCGGCAATCAGGCCCTGCATCACGAAAATGCTGTAGTCAACGCCGATACCAAAGATAAAGGTGGAAATCACAATGTTAATGAGATTGAAAGGCAACCCGATGATGGCCATCCAGCCTTGCACGACATACCAGCTGAGGAACATCGGCAGGAAAGCGAGCAGAGCCAAGAGGACATCCCGGAAGGAGAAGAGCAACACCACCAGCACAAAGATGGCGGAGATTAGCAATGCTGTATTGAAATCACTGTGTATCAAGGCTATCATATTCCCCGTATAGTAGAAGGGATCCACCACTAAGGCATGCTGCACCGCCGCCACCCTGTCGTCAATCTCGCTCTTCTTTTCCTTATTCATTTGCACGGCGTTGAAAATCAAATATTTCCCTTCACTCTCTTCAATAAAATTGCATAACAGCCCTTCCGGGAGGATATCTGCACCGTAGAGGTTGCCGGGGGCATACTCGGCCGTCACCATGCTCTCGAACGGTGCGAAAATATCGGCGGGCAGGTCGTTCGAGACTGCAGCAGCCCGCACCGCAGCCATTGCCTCGCCGACTTTCCCGGAAGTCCAGTAACGATCCCAAGCCGCTATCCGTTTATCCTGCTCCGCCTCCGATTGGAAGAGCATCGACACGATTGGCATGTAGGATGCCAGCTCGCCAGCATTCTTCATGGCCTCTAACGTGTCGGAGAGCCCTTTGTTGGCATCCAGTGCCTGGTCCAAAGTCGGGGCGATGACCGCATAGTAGCGCTGCAAATTCCCATGGGTGTTTTTCTCCTCATAGAGGCTCTCGGACTTGTGCAACGCCTTGCTCTCGAAACCAATATGTTTCAAGTTGTTGTCGAATTGCACCTTCGGGGAAAAGACGACACCAATCAATATCAGTATGCACAGTCCGCCTATCATATAGGGATTTCGGTCGTAGGCGTAGGTGTTGATTTTGTCTATGTATCTGAACACCGATTCGTTGCGTTTGGTTTCACCCTTTTTCAGGAAATGGGGCAAGAAGACCAGCGCGAAGAAAGTGTTTCCGATTAGGGCAAACGTCGCGAACATGCCGAAGTCCTTCAGCAATTCGCTTTGGGTGAACAACAGTCCGACAAACGCGCCGATGGTAGTGAGGCATCCCAGGCAAACCGGCCGCGCCTCTTCCTTCAGCATCTGCTCAATTTCTCCAACATAACGTTGATGTACAACAACATGCAAACAATAACTGATGGCTACGCCCAACACCACCGAGCCGATGCCCATGGCCATGAGCGACATGCTGCCTTTGACCCAGTACATGCAGGCCATCGCGAAGAAAGTCCCATAGGCCACCGGCAACACATTCTGCCATACGATGTTGGCGCTTTTGAAGCAAAGACTGAGAAGGCAGAGGATGATGGTCAATGAGATGCCTACTGTGATGCCGATGTCGCGTTTCATCACCCGTGAGTTGTCGCCCGAACGGACGGCGGCTCCGTGCATCAGCACCTCCACGTCAGGATGCGCCTCCGAGAAAACCTTGACATGATGCCGGATATTCTTCATCAGCAAACGTCCTGCATGCGAGTTGAAAGCCTGGAAATCGGGGGATATAAATATCAGTGCCACTGTGCTGTCGGCCGAGAAGAGGTGGTCGTTCACTATGGAGAAGCCCACCCCGTCTGAGATGGCAGGCATCAGATACTGGCGCAAGTTGAGCGGATCGGTGGAGACCATTTCCGTGACGGTGCCAGTCTCATCGTTCATGATGAGTTCCTTGTTATGCGCCATCGTCTCGCCCGCCCTGGCGATGGCTTCGTCGAAGCGCGGGTATAGGGTGGTGTCCACGAAAGAGGGCACATGTTCCATTGCGAAATAGAGGGCGTTGAGAGCCACTTCGGGCTCAATTTTGTAGAGCACGTTGGCGATTCCGGAACTGTCGGTGAGCACAGAGTCCATCAGCTCGTCCACATACCCGGCAAGAGCCTCGGGGTCAGCTCCGGTCACCTGCATGAAAATCTTGTCTTTCACCTTCAGGTTCCCGAACACATGCCCTGCATCCGATGATTCCGACACCGGGAGCAGCTTCGACAAATCCTCCTCATACTCCAGCTTTAATCCATAGAACAGGAAAACCAGGCTGCTGAGTGCCATCAATGTATATAATAAAATGTTGTGCTTTTCAAAAAAACGATAAATCTTCACAAAAAACATAATCTCTAATCTCTGAACTACAAACCCTATTCCCCGAACAATTCCCAATAATTGTCACACCACCAGACGAGGGTGTCCGTTTTGGCGGCGAAACCGCTCCAATGCCCCAGCACCTCGTCGCTGTTGAAGTTAGTGAAAGCCGGCAGGGGGTTGGTGAAAGGGCTGCTCCCATAGGCGGCTTCGGAACCGGCCGACAACAGATACTGGTAGGTGCTGTAATCGACCTGGGTGTG
This sequence comes from uncultured Bacteroidales bacterium, assembly GCA_946186495.1. Classification (GTDB taxonomy): domain Bacteria; phylum Bacteroidota; class Bacteroidia; order Bacteroidales; family WCHB1-69; genus F23-D06. The sequence continues at coordinate 11,154 of CAMHNQ010000024.1, read as the reverse complement.
TTTCACATAGACAGTGTCCCCAGGCCGGAACGTGACACGGCGGAAGTTCCGTTGATCTTCCTCGCTCAGCATGCCCCCCATCAGATAGGGGTATCCCGAACGCGTCACCTCGTAGTTGATGGATTGGCCGCTGAAGGCGATGTCGTCGAAAGCGACTGGAAGTCCGGCCACCCATAGGCGGTCGTGCACCTTAGGACAGCTCACTTTGCAGAAAAAGGCGTAGAAGTTCTCCTCGCCGGCAGGGTCATTGAGCAGCACCCGGATAGTGGCCATGGTGTCTGCCATGTCCGGTGACTGGCTGAAACCTATCGAATCGAGGTCGAAGGTTTTGGGAATATAGGTCTCTGCAGTATATGTTTTACCGTCATACTCAACAGTGAGGGTATAGCGGGTCTGTTCGCGTCCGATCACATCTTTTCCCATGAAAGCCACGTAATAGGGAGCATCGGGCGACAGGGTCCATTTGAGTTCCTCGGACTCTCCGGTCTCGGCCGTGACGAACACGCGGGCCTGCGATCCGTTGACCAGCACGTCGCTCGTCAGGGTGGCGAAGCTGATTTCAGAGAAGTAGGGGATGCTCTTAGAAAGCATGACCACCGCAGGGGATCCGTTCTCAATGGTCCCCTCCACTACCAGCTTCGACTCATAGCCGGGAAGGTCCAGTTCCACCTCGCGCTGGCATCCGGAAAGCAGCGACAAAACCGCAAGGCACAACCCCAAAAGGCACTTGTTTAACGACATTCTCATCTTTACTAAAGCGGCCGCGAAAATACAAAAAAAATGTATTTTTGCGCTGTTTTTTTTGCGCAGGTTTTATTGTGGAAACCTGAATATCTAAGTCCTACAAGAATGGAGAATTACAATACAATCGACACCGCCATGGCGGATCTAATGGAACGTGCCTCTCGGCCCAACCTATGGGACAGTCAGCCTGTATTCTGCTTCACCTCCGACATGGACTGGGCGTCAGAGGCTGTCATCGACCGCTGTTTCCGGAAACTCCCACTGGATTTACTCCAGCTGACCACATTCGTGACGCACAAATCGGACATCATAGAAGACCTGTGCAAGGCCGGGACCATCCGGCGCGGCATCCATCCGAACTTCCTCCCCGGCTCCTCCCATGGGGAGACTTTCCGGGAGGTCATCGAGACCTGCCTCACATTCGCACCAGAAGCCACCTGCACACGCTCACACCGCGCCTTCGACGTCACCGACACCGCCCACCTGCTCCATAACGAATTCCACTTCAAATGCTGCTCCAACACCATCACGACCCTGGCACCCTTCGTCAGGCCCTACTGGCTTGAGTCCAGATTGCTGCAAGTCCCTGTCTTTTTCGAAGAGGGCAGTTTCCTCTACAATCAGTTAGGCCTGTCCATCAAACCCTACCTGAAGTACTTCACCTCGCCGGGGTTGAAAGTCATCAGCTTCCATCCCGTCAACATGGCCTTCAACACGCCCTGCATCCCTTGGATGCGGCAACTAAAGGACTCGCTGACCCGCGAGGAGTTCAACCACATCTCCCCAGAGATGATCGAGGCAAAGCGCAACCGCGAGAGGGGCGCATTCGACCTCGTCATGGAAATCATCGATCTCGCCCAACAACTTCAAGCCCCCATCCTCACCCTTGATGAAATATACCAGCAAACCATTCTTTGAACATTTTTTGAACTTTACACCCTTTAGCAATGAGAATATTAGAAAGTAAACGACTGATTCTGAAACCTGTCGAACCTGAAGACCTGTCCTTTCTGATGGAGCAGCGCTGGGACGCCGATCTCACTGACTATATCATCCACAACCCTATCTCGTCCTACAACCAGCAGCAATGGTACGAAAAAATCTGCCGCAACGGCGACGTGGCGATGTCCATATTCTACAAAGAGAAAAACGGTGAGGAACCTGTCCTCCTCGGCGCAGTAGGCCTTTACGACATCAACCAGCGCCACCAACGGGCCACTTGGAAAACCCTGCGCATCCCGAAACAGTACCAAGGAATAGGCCTTGCCTCCGAAGCTTCCGAAATGCTGATTGAATATGGATTCAACACACTGAACATAAACAAGATAACAAGTGATGTATTCCCTGACAACAAAAGTATCATCAACCTTCTCGAACATTTAGGATTCAAAAAGGAAGGACGTCTCAAACAGCACTATTTCCATCAGGGAAAATTCAAAGATGTGTTGATTTACAGTATGTTACGAAACGAATTTAACCGAAAGAAAGCCCAAAGCCTCTAAAAGACCGTTCATAGCATATGCTTTACCAAAATGTCATAGCGCCCTACATCAGGCAAACCCGCAAACATGCTGATCAGACCGTAGCCAGAATCGGAGGCCAAGTCTTCTCTTATGCCCAGCTGACACAACGCATTGCCCCGATAATGAACGAACTGGACGCATTGAGTGTGGAGCGGGTTGGTATCGTCACAGAACCCGACTTGACCGCCTGCGCCGCGTTGCTGGCCTGCCTGTTCACCGGGGTGGTGTCTGTCCCATTGCCGCCCCGCCTCCCCGAAAGCCAACTCGAGGACGTCCGCCGCGAATTAGGACTGTCTGAAATCCTTACCGTGGAACGCATGCACTACTATTTCCGCATGACTTTCGAGGATGCCCTCTGCCGCGTTGACAACGGGCTGTATCATTTCGACGCCGAACAGCTCGTCTGCATCAGATGCCTGTTCCCTCCCGACAAGCATCTCACCACCAAATCACTGTGCGCCAAAGACTTCAACCGAAGCACCCCCTTTTCCCTCAAGCCCGTATTCCAACTGCTCATCCCTGATTTTCCTGAAACATGTTCCATCTTCTGAATAAGAACCTCAACCTCCAGTTGTTCCTCTTAGCGATTCTGTCTGGCTGGGCGGCCTGGACTGTCTTTGCCCGGATGACCTTGATGCCTACAGAGGGGTCGATGCTGCTTTTCCAATACATCGCACGCCTTTGGGAATGGAGTCCACTCGCCACCCGCATCTTGGTTTTATCCTCGGTGCTGCTGACCGTCGTGGGGGTCATCCAGCACTGCAACCGCCATCACTTCGCCGACAACCGGACCTTCATGCCCGGTATTTTCCTCTTGCTACTCCTCAACACCGGCAAGTTCCTGCACACCCTCTCCCCCGCTCTTCTGACCAACTTCTTCATCGCCCTCATCATGATGATTTACTCGCCCGGCGACCAGTCCGCCAAGATCAAAGACAAACTCGTGACTTTCGGGCTGACCATCGCCATCGCCACCTTGTTAGACATCAGCGCGTTCGGGATTGTCCTGTTCCTTGTCCTGATGGTCATTGTGAACAACGTGTCTCCCCTCAAGGACACAGTCATCCTAATCGTCAGTCTGGCCATCCCCTACCTCTATGCCTTCTCCATCGCGTTCATGTGCAACTCGCTGCCTACTTTCTTGCAATCCTGGCGCGACCTTGCCGTATTCATCCCTGTCAGGCAGTTTCTCACCATGCGCATCATCGACTATGTCGCGATGGCCTATTTCCTGTTCATCACCATCGTGTTGATAATACGTGGCAAGCAACTGCTGGACAACAAGTTGATAGTAATCCGTCAAGCTTTCATCAACTTGCATCTGATGATGATTTCCATGTTTCTTTTTGTATGGCTGGGCTTTGTGCCCTTCCCGATGGCGACTGTCTATTTCGTGTTGCCTCTGTCCATCTACATGACCGTGGCCGTCTTGCCGAAAAGACACCGCTTTATCATTGATTTCCTGATTATTTCACTATGCATACTGCTATGGGTCTAAAGCCGAACTACTCTCCCTCCCCGACTGTGGAGTGCGGGTGCGACGAAGCCGGCCGGGGTTGCCTGGCCGGGCCGGTCTGCGCCGCCGCAGTCATCTTCCCCTACGGGTACACCAATTCGGAAATCAACGACTCCAAACAGCTTACGGAGAAAAAACGCTATGCCTTGCGTGACACCATCGTACAGGATGCCCTCGCCTACGCCGTCGTGGAGGTTTCCCCCGCCGAAATCGACACGATGAACATCCTTCGCGCCTCCTTCCACGGCATGAACCTCGCCATCGGGCAACTTTCGGTCACCCCAGAACTCATCCTTGTGGACGGCAACCGCTTCACCGACCGTTGGGGCATCCCCTACCGCTGCATTGTGAAAGGCGACGCAACCTACCTCTCCATCGCGGCCGCCTCCATCCTCGCCAAAACCCACCGCGACGAACTCATGATCCGGCTGGCCGAACAACATCCCGAATACGACTGGAAAAACAACAAAGGCTACCCCACCCCGAAGCATATCAATGCCGTGAACCGCCTTGGACTAACCCCTTATCACAGAAAAAGTTTCCATCTGAAAAACCAGCTCTCTTTGGACCTATAACCCCTGCTGAACTTTTTTTGTAACATTTTCACAACTATTTCGTCTTTGAGTTGTTGAATCAGATGCTGACCGAACAAGAAATAGAGATCATCAAAGGATGCAGAAAGGGGGATCCGGCATGCCAGAAAAGGCTCTACTTGGACTATGGCCCGTTGGTCAAGGGCATTTGCCTGCGCTACACGGGAGACGCTGACGAAGCCGGGGATCTGTTCCACGATGTCTTCATCTTCGTTCTGACCCATTTTGCGGAGTTCGGCGACATCACCTCTTTAGGGGGATGGATTCGGCGGATAACAATCAACAAATGTATTGATTATCTGCGGCACAAGAAAATCAAGGAGGCCATTCCAATGAGCCAGATTGAATATGACCTGCCTCGCGACGACGGCCACGAATACGACGAAATCCCGATGGAGGTGTTGCTGGGGTTCATCAACAGATTGAAACCCAAGACACGGACCGCTTTCAACCTCTTCATCATCGACGGTTACGAGCAGGAGGAGATTGCCAGGATGATGGATGAGAGCCAGAACAATGTCCGCACGATGATTTCACGCGCCCGTTCCGTTTTGCGCGAAAAGATACGGAAATATTTGAGAAATGAAGAATACACTTACCTATAACGATATGAAAAACAATCCTATAGAAGAGCTGCGGAACTTGACCTCCCCGGTGTCGGAGCAGGAGTGGGCTACCATCGTCAACGACAGCCGCTACGTGCAGAAGTTCGGGGGCAGGCCGAAAATGTCCCCGCGAGGCCGTGCCGCACTCATCGCAGGAGTAGCCGCCTCGCTAATCGCCATCCCCATACTTTTCAAGACACTTACAGACCACGAGAAAACGACCAACCAGGGTCAGTCGGCCTCCATCGAGGCGCCGGCACTGCCCCCTGCGGGGCCTGCCGCACCCGCTGTGCCCTCCGCCGACGGCTCGCCAGCCTCCGTGCCTCCCCACACGCCTGAATACCAGACCACGTCAACCCCTAACAACCAAGCCATCACGAAAGAAGCCGCCAACCAGGAACGCAGGATGCAGGCCACTGTCGCCGAAGCACGGCAGACTTACGCCGGCAAAGGCGTCTCCAGCGTCTGCAACTTTCAACCGCCCCTCACCCGTGACAGCATCCTGACGACACCCGAACGAGTCAGCAAACCCGTCACTGAAGAGGATTTCAAGATCGAGTCCCACAGACCCGCCAAATCCGCCTACGAAACCGAGGAGATGGACGCCGGCCAACAGGACATCGCCGACGACTTCCCGAAAAACAACCCGGCGGAGGAATCTGCTGCCAACGACGAGTTCTTCATCCCTTCGGCCTTCACGCCAAACGGAGACGGCCTGAACGACCTCTTCTACGTGAACGCCAATTTCGAGCCGAAAAACTATGAAATCTTCATCTACAGCCGTGGCGGAGACCTCATGTTCACCGCCCGCGACATCCGCATCGGCTGGGACGGCAAGATGCACGGACGCACCCTCCCTCACGGCGTTTACCCCTACATCATCAAATTCAAAGACAGCAACGGCAACGAGCAAACGCAACAAGGACAAGTTTTATTAATACCCTAATGAGCCAAACAGATCGATCACAACCCCCTAAGATACAACCGATTGGGATTTTCCCCCTTCCAACACCAAGAAAGAGCAGCCTAGACAACGGCATCCCCATCTACTATTTCGAAAATCCGAACCTGGACTTAATACACCTCTTGATTCAAGTGAGAACCGGTTCGTTGTACCAGCCCAAAAAGCATGTCTGCAACTTCGCCTACTCGCTGCTACGCGAAAGCTCACCGGACTTTTCCCCGGAAGAGCTCGCCGAGAAGCTGGACTACTACGGTACTAATGTCACAACGAATGTGGGGATGGATCACGTGCAGATGCTCATCTCCATTCCGAAGAACAACATGGGCGACATCCTGCCCGTCATCGCCCGCTTCGCAACCTGCCCCGAGTACCGGACGGCCAACCTGCGAATCATGCAGGACAAGGAGTTGAAGAACCTGGCTTACAACGAGCAAAAGACCGACTATTGGTCATGGCGGCTGATGTGGCGCGAGATGCTGCGCGACACGTTCCCCACAGTGGCGGAATACGCCACACCAAGTTCTATCAACAACATAACGGTCCAGGAGCTGGAATCATTCCACCGAGACAGTTTCTGCGCCGAGAACGTGACAATTTACGTCACCGGCAACACAGACGACACTGTGGAGGCCCTCATACGGGAATGTTGGTCCGGGATTCCAAACGGGAGACGCGCGCCGCAACTCCCTGGCATCCATGCCCCGGAAAACCAGAGCCGGCCAATCTGCCACCCCATGCCCGGATGCCTGCAATCCTCCATTGTAATCTGCAGCCTTTCCATGGGCTTCAACGACCCTGACAGGAGGGGCTTCTCCGTTCTCAACACCCTCACCGGCGGATACTTCAGTTCTCGCCTGATGCAGAATCTACGTGAGCGGCAAGGACTCACGTACGGTATTTCGTCCTCCAGCACCTTTTTCGGGAACCAGTCTGTCTTCGCCATCAGCAGCGACGTGAAAGCCGAAGAGACCCAACGGGCTTTGGACTCTTGCTTTGAAGAGCTTCAACGGCTTCAGGACGAGCCTGTTGGCAAAGACGAACTCGCAATGGTGAAAAACTACATAGCCGGACTTCAACTACGCGCAATCGACACCACCGTGAACATCATGCAAAAATTCGCCTACTGGCTTCGCTTCGGATTAAACGAATCTGAAATGGAACAATATCTTACTGAAATCAAGCATATTACACCAGAACACATCCAACATCTGGCACGCAAATATTTTTCTTACAATAATTTCACCCGAATTGTCGTTGGGAAAGATTTGTCAAACGAATAAACAATACCCGTGAAGAAGACCGCATTTATCATATTATGGATGTCGCTGCTTTTGGGCTGCCACGCATGGGAACCTCCTAAAATGCAATGCCTTAAACTGATGAACAACAATCAGCGCATGAAAATGGCATGGAGCAGCACCGGCGACTGCATCCATTTCAAAGCCTACTATTTCTACATCAACAACATCTTATGCGACAGCCTGTTCGGATACAGCAGTGCCACGCAGAACTTCACCTTATGCGACTACGGATCCAAAGACATTGACAACATACCCTCCTCATCGGACTACTTCTGCTATATCGTTGCGGTGGATTCCAACGGCAACCACTACCACTCCGACACGATACGTTCCATCAGCATCACGGTCACGCCGTTGAGTAACAACACGATGGCTTTCATCGAATGGGAATCGCCGACCATCACGTTAGATGCCGGCTGGGGCTCCACCTTCGACATCTACAAGAAGCGCGGTTTCGAGGCGGACTTCCCCCAGACGCCCTTCGCATCAGTCCCTAACACCCAGTTGCATTACACCGACACATCCGACGTGTGCGACAACATCATCTCCTACCAAGTGAGCATCTACAACAACTACGGGGTCAACGAACGCTGCCCGTTCATGACCACCATCGGGTCGGTGCACTTGGTTGACAGCACCAGCCCGTCACCGCCGGTGCTGGACAGCGTCACCGTCACCCCAACCAACGAGGTCATGCTCGGTTTCCATGAGACCGACCCCTACATGATGGGATACATCATCTACTACATCAACCCCAACGGCACCATCCCGTTCGACACCGTCTATGGACAGACTTTCTGGATAGACCCCGTGATCGACCCAACCTACGACGCTCGTTACTACCGTATCGCCGCGATGGACTCGTGCGGCAATGTATCTCCCCTGACCAACAACCAGCAGTGCAACATGGGGCTGCAGATGCAGGGCACCGACGCCTGCCTGAAGACTGCATCTTTTCACTGGACCACCTACGCCAACCTTTTCAACGACATCCACCATTTCGAAGTGCTGCTGAGCAGCGACAACGGGCAGAACTGGAACGTCGTAGGCTCCACCACTGAAACAAGCTACATGATCGAGGGACTCGACCTCAACCAGGACTATATCGTCTTCGTCCGGGTTGTGAACAACGGTGCGACCGTGACGGCAAGTTCCAACCGCATCTCGTTCGCCATCACCGCAGACGAGGCGCAGGACTTCACCTACATCCGTTCCGTCTCGGTCATCGACAACAACTACGTGCGCATCCGCGTGTTGACAAGCGGCGACTCGCTCCCGTTCCAGTCCATCACCCTGCAGCGCAGCGAGAACGGGACTGACTTCGAGAATCTGGCGACGAAGAGCTATCTCCCTGGGGAGAGCAACTATACGTTCAACGACAGCACGGCGGACTTCAACAGAAAGCAGTACCACTACCGGACGTTCGTACTCAACAGCTGCGGCGCAGAGGTCGGGCAGTCGAATGTCTCGCACAACCTTTTGCTGCATGCCGAGAACAATGCGCAGAACAACGTGCTGTCGTGGCATGGCTACGACAATTGGGATGGAGAAGTGGCGCACTATTTCGTCATGCGGAAAGTGGAGACGGAAGAGTTGTTCAACACGGTGGGGATGACACCGGCGCTCCCCATGAACAACTACAGCGACGACATCTCGTCCCTCTACGAGTCCGGTTCCAAATTCACCTATTATATTGAGGCTCAAGAGAACACCAACCAATTCGGTTTTGAGGAGACGAGCATTTCCAACCAAGTCACAGTGGTGCAACCGCCCACCTTGTACGTGCCGAACGCTTTCCGGCCGCTCGGGGCGAACAACAACGTTTTCCGGCCGTTGAACTCGTTTGTCTCCTTAGACGGCTACCGACTCTCGATATTCACTCGCTCCGGCGAATGCATCTTCTTGACCACCAATCCGCAGGAGGGTTGGGATGGCCGCATCAACGGCATCATCGCGCCCATGAATGTCTACGTCTGGTACATTGAATACAAGCTTCCCGACGGCACCCCTATGGAAAGGACCGGAACGGTGACGCTGGTGAAATAGAGTACCGGCAATTACCTATTGCTCCATACTTTCCCCAGTTCCGACACCACCTTGCTGGGCCTTCTTCTCCAACTCCATTTTGCCGAACCTCAGCGTGATGCCTGCCGAAATGTAGCGGCTGTTCAGCATCTTGTTCGTGTTGTCGCTCAGATAGTAAGGATTGGTATTGACGGAGCCGGAACCGTAACGGCCGCCCCAGTTGAAAATGTCCTGCACATTGACGTAAATGGAAAGCTTGCGCTTCAGCAGGTCGCTGCGAAGACCGAAATTCAGTGAGTAACGTGCCTTTTTCTCGCTCATCAGACTGATGGTCGGAGAGTTATAGAATCCCGAGACTGTGAACTGAAGCCAGTCGAAAGCTTTCGCCCAGAAGTTCAGACGCACACTCCACGACCACTTGTCGCGCATGTCACGCTGGAACTCGCCGTCACGCAGATACTCCATCTTGTAACCATAGTCATAGACGTTTGCATAGAGTCTCAGGTTAATGAAACCCGTCGGGCGGTAAGTGGCGTTCAACGAAGCCCCGTAGCGCCATGATGTCCCCATATTGTAAGGTACCGAATAACTGATGACCCGATCCAAATACTCGTCAAACTCGGAGTCGGTCAGCGAACTGATTTCGTTGGTACTCAACCGGCCGTAGGCCTCCACGCCGATGTTGCCGAACTTGTTGAAATACTTCTGCCAACCGGCTTCCAGACTGTGGGTGAAACCGCTTTTCAGTCCGTCGAGGTTACCGGTGGAGTAGCTGTTGTCCCCATAGCGGCGGAACTTGCTCAAGTCCTCCTCTCCAGGGTGGCTCATCCGCATGGTGTAGTTGAGTTTGAAGTTGTGCATGTTCTCGGTGCGATAGGTGAGGTGTATGGAAGGACGTGCGGAGAAAAAGACCGGAGCGCCGGCGTCTGCGAACGGCATGTCGCTGATGTAGTCGTAAGCATCGCGCAACATCCCGAGTCCGAGTCCTGTGCTGAGGGTGAAACCGCCCCAGCGGTGGGTCCAGTTCACATCAGCGTTGGCATTCGTCGAGCCACCGTTGAAATGGTACGTCCGCAAGGTGTCCACCAGTTCCCCGATGGTATCGTTATAGCGCTTGTAGTCGTTGTTCATCTGGAAATGGCTAGCGCGCAGGCCATAGCTGAGCTCGCCGTCCTCACTGTAGGGCCGGTTGTAACGCGCGTCCAAACTGCCGCCATAACGGTAATTGCGTGTGAGCAGGTAACGGTGTTCGTCCAGGTCGTAGTAAGTGTCGTAAAAGCGGTTGTACCACTGGTCACTGGCATTGTGCGAGAAACGCCCGTTGACCCCAATCCGCAGGTTGTGTCCTTTGTTGTCGAATTTCTTGGTATAGTCAACTCCGGCATGGGTCGCGACAGACTGCCCTTTGGTCCTGCTGGTGGTCGTATCAATATACAGCAAGTCATAGGGTTCCGCCTCGTCAAGATAATAGTACGTCTGGTTCTGCCGCTTGAACAAATTATTGCCGCTGTAATTGTAGAAGCCGCCGGCATCCACGGATATTTCGCTGGTCGTGTCGATTTCATAATTGATGCCGAGGAAAAAGTTCCCGCTCGCGCCTCTGGTGGTCTCGAGCTGAGCTGTACGGGAGTGCCAGGTTGTGTCGTATTCGAACCCCTCCCGCTGTGAGTCGCGGCGTTGGTAAGAGTTGGACTCCGCTTCATTGCGACGCATATTGTAACGTCCTGACACGAAGAAGTTCACGCTCAGCTTCTCCTTAGTCCACATGTAGCTCACCCACGGGGAGACGAACGGCTGGTTGGAGCCGTTGACGCCGAAGCTGACGAACTGGTTGCTCTTCACATGGGCGGAGGTGATGATGTTGATGACCGCCTCGGCGTCGG
>CAMHNQ010000023.1 GCA_946186495.1 uncultured Bacteroidales bacterium | reverse complement strand
ACGGCCTGCGTGTGTGCGGGTTCGTTTACGGTCGTAGGCATTCCTAATTCCTCATTGCTAATTCCTAATTGGACCCGCCACCCCGACCATCTTGGTTCTTCCTCATGGATAACCTTCTCTGACGGCTCCGCCGTGCAGCACTTGCATTACCTGCCTTGGGGCGAGGATTTTGTAAACCAACGTTTGAATGATTTTGACGGCGTGCGTTACACTTTTAGTGCCAAGGAGAAAGACGCAGAAACGGGGTACTCCTACTTTGGGTCACGCTACTACTCCTCCGACTTGAGCATCTGGATAAGCATCGACCCGATGAGTGACAAGTATCCGTCGTTGAGCCCATATGTGTACTGCAACAATAATCCGCTATCTTTAATTGATTTTTATGGCGAGGATTTTGTAGATTTTATGAATAGACTATTAGAAGAACCGCCTCACCCACCTACTGACCAAAACAATCCTCAAGAACTACCAGAGGTTGTAATCACTCCTAAACCGTCATCTAACACATCTTCGAAGAAAGAAAATGTTGCTTTAAATACGAAATCGAAAGCCACTGTTTTAACGTTTCCTTTCACATTTGTATTGGGAAATGTAATTGAGTGTATTACTGCTGCCGTGAGTCCTGTTTGGTCTATCCTCTCGGTATTTCCAGTGTTGTTTAAAGGAGACACTCGAACTGAGTTGCCCCCTGTAACTATGCAAATGTCCCAACGTGGAATAAATAATGGAAAATTGTCAGAAGAGGAATATGAATGTTTAAAAGAAAAGAAATCTAATGGTACAATCTCAAAACAAGAACTCCTAAAACTAAAAAAGCATGAGAAGAATACACTTGAAGGACGTTCTCGGCTTTCAAAGGACAAAAGGAAGCAGAGATCAAAAAATAAAGCAAAAAAATAAAGCATAATGGTCAAAGTATTTCCATCTATAAATGCTAATATTCAAGATTTGTCGACATATGTCAAGAATAAGTCCTTGAAAGATGTCGATGTCTGTGAAATATTGTCCTACAAGGATAAAACTTTTTTGGGAGATTTTCTTTTAGAATATGAAAATTTTAATAGAAATAATCTTGCCATAATTAAAGAATTTATTTTCCTTCATTTTAATGACGAAGATGCATTGTTTCTCTCTGATTTGATTGATTTCTCAGCAAAATGGGGAATAAAAATTCCCGCAAGAATTTGGATGTCTTTTTTAAGAAAACGAGGAGAAGACGAGGACTATGTAGTAATGTCAACGATAGATTACATGATAGATAATAATTTGAGAATCAACAGTCAAACAGTAAGATTGTTAGAGGAAATCATATATGATAACCAATGTAGTATTTACGCGCAAATGCGTGCAGCCTTTTTATTATTTATAAAGTTTTCACGACACCGCGATTATACAAATGTACTTGTGTTGTGTTGTTTGGATGATACCTGTAGGCATTTATTGGAGAATTTGTTGAATATTTACTGTGAAAAAATAAGTGAAAAAAAACGTTCTTTATTATTCAATATCATAAAAATGAGACAACCATTAAGATATTTTGTGCGCATCCCTAAAAAAAGTTGACTATAATAGGTATGAGACTAACAAAAGCTTGGAAGGATGCACATAATACAGAAAAATGGCATGGAGGACGTTAAAACAATGAAACATCACATTATAACACTAATGATTGTTTTGGGAATTGTTTGTTGTTGTTGCAGGGATTCAAAACCATTGAATAATAGCACACCTCCCGCTGATCTTGTATTGTTTCTTGGCGAAGAAAACTATTCCCCAACGGACACCCTTTATCCCATTCTTATCACAGATTCTACCAAAATAAACCAAATAACAAATTTGTTGCGAAATAAGTTCATTCCGCAAGAAGAAGATTTCAAGCTTTTCAATTTGGAAGAAGGAGAATACTATATTTTAGGAAAATATCTGATTGTAAATTGTATGCTTGTGGGACCCTCAGGATGGGCTTCAAACTTCCACCATTATTTTATAATAAATGTCAGCAATCGTAGAGATGTCTATATAATGAGTTTGTCAAATAACATCAATAACTTTTATTTGTTTGATAATTTGACAGTTAACAGTATTGAGTATCCTGACAGGTTCTGGCACGATGCAGAATTCTTCGATCATTTTTTTGATGCGGAAAGCACTACATTTAAACTGATAAATACGGTTATAGAAACAGACTCTCTATCTCTCATATCTACAAAAGAATTTGAAAAAACAATAAAGTGGAAAGATGTATATGAATATCTTGTGCCGCAAGTTCAATAGAATCAACCTATAGCGGAACCTCCTCCGAGGAGACGTGCTTTGCCACGGTGCGCTGGGAACTGAAGATTAGACACAAAAACGACCTTTCCCGTGTACGATGAAAAATGTATCTTTGCGCCGTCAAACAATCGCGTATGACCCGCCGCCAACCATTTCGCCCGCCGCCCCCGCAGATTCACGCAGACCCTCTCCGCGGAAACCCGTGTGATTCGCACGATCCGCAGAGATGTGTCCCGCCCCTGAAGGGGCTCCGGGAGACCCTCACCGCATCCGGTTCCTACCGTGCTTTATCCCCTTACGGGGAAACCTTGCCATCCGAAACCACGGGAAGCCCTTGCGCTCTCCCCCAACCAATTCCTAATTCCAAATTCCTAATTCCGAATTGGTCTTACACCTTCTCCGCAAAAGAACGCGACCCGGAAACGGGTCTATCTTACTTTGGAGCAAGGTATTACAACTCCGATTTGAACATTTGGTTGAGTGTGGATCCGATGAGTGACAAATATCCGTCTCTGAGCCCGTATGTGTACTGTGCGAACAACCCGGTGAGATTGGTGGACCCGAATGGGGAGGAGGTGTATATTTTAGGTGATGATGTTGCCGCTGCCCTTGAGCAATTACAAAATCAAACAAATTTGAAATTGTCAATTGGAGCGGATGGTAAATTGTCTTGTGAAGGAAGTGCAGAAACAGAGATTGATATGCTGATTTCACAATCTATTGACGATGAAAATATTACTGTAAACTTGATAACTGGCAAAGGCAAAGATTTCGGAGATGGAAATGTTATTAATTGTGGTGGTGGTTACGGAGGAAACTATTATGATGATGGTAAAGTCTGCACGGAACAATTTGTTTGCCCATCAAATCTAGCAAATCTTGATATGTTAGTTGGTGATAATAAAACGGGGTTGACAATGGTCCATGAATTGGCTGAAAGCTTTTATGGAGGTGAAATTGCGTTGTCAGAGAAACGATCGTCACCACAGTCACGATATGAGAATTCGACATATCCACGAGCTCATAAGAAAGCAAACAAGATTGCCGGTGGAGATTTTAATCATAATCTATGGTTTTTCAATAAAAAACCATCATTCATGGATGACAACACAGCCAAACGATTCATACCGCATATTGAAATATGGGAAAGACGTCAAAAATAATGCAGCATTATGAGGAAGAAAATTCTGATATTAATAGTTCTGTTGCCTTTTACTGCCATTGGCCAAAAAGAAAAATCATTATGCAAATCGTGTAGTCATAAAGAATTCTCTTGGCACAATGGCTTAAAATGCGATGAAGAGAAACTACGCACGTATTTTGCGAACCAAATGAGAAAAGACATCACTAACGTGTGCCTATGTAAGAAATATGCAGATAAGTTCCGTTATGACAACTATTTATGCAAAGATCTTATGCCTCTGGAGGAATTTGTATCGGGTACTTTTGCAATTATCTCAATAACAACCAAGGATGGGTTCTATTTGGATGAAAACAAGAATTTCGTGCCTCATGTTTTTTATATTATAGGTTTCTCCTGTGTTGATGATAGTTGTCCACTCTCTTATGGGGCAAGGCTTGTTGTGTGCGATATTGATAAATTTAAAGAAAGTATCATTGATGAAAGGACCATAAAAGAATTCGTAAGGAGTATTGATGCTTTGAAACAGTCTGATTTTCCCGCAACCAATTTGCCCTACATGTTGTTCACTTTGAATATGCGAGCATATTTTGACAAAGACATCTGGGCATTAAAATCTGAAGACGGAACCGTGAAGACATTGTTAGGAGATAAGCCTTTGATTGATTTGGTATATAAAAAATACCTTATACCAAATATACACATTGACACTTATTATTTCGAAACGGAGCCCATTATTGACACCTCTGCTGTTTCTCCACCCACTCGCAGAAGACCTTGATGAAGGTCTTGTAAGTGCGGTATGTGGCAGGGCGGAGCGTCTTTTCTATCTCCTCCATATAACGTGCGGCCACGTCCTTGATTGGGGTGTACATTCGTGAATCCTCGCCCTGGAAGAACGGGTTCCAGCCAGTGGATAGCCTCATGTTCAAGGCGATGATGATGTTGTTGATGTGTTTCTTCTCCTCGCTTTTGGAGGAATAACGGCTCATAAGCCGCGAAAGCCGGATTTTCTTTCTTGCAAGCTCTTGGGTTTGTGGATTCTCCACATAGTACTCAATGAGCCATCCCGACTTGTTGGTCTTCAGAGTAGCTGGCAGATAGTTGACGGCGGAATACTCGGAAGATACTGCTAACCTGTTGTGATTCAATGACATTTTTTTTTTGGCTTTGCCAAGCTGTTAGAATTTCCAACTGACAAATCCAAAGAAATACACTTTGTCCCGTTTCTGTCCCGATTCAAAAGCAAAAATCAGCAACCTACTCGCGTAAATTGCTGATTCTGATTAAGTTTTGGACTTCTGCGGAGAGAGCGAGATTCGAACTCGCGGAAGAGTTACCCCTTCGTCAGTTTAGCAAACTGGTGGTTTCAGCCACTCACCCATCTCTCCGTGGTTTCATTTCTGAAATCGGCGGCAAAAGTACACTTTTTTTTGATATATCAAACAGGCTTGAAAAAAAAACTTTGAATCCTGAATCTTGAATCCTGAATCCATCTCCCCGCATAACTCAAAAATTAGTATCTTTGCCGCCTCAAAATCGACAGACAATGAAGTATTCCGTTGCTCAGATTGCGGACCTGATATCCGCTGAAATAGTAGGCGATTCCAATGCTGAAATCACCACGATTTGCAAGATCGAGGAGGGCGTGCCCGGCGGCCTCACCTTCCTTTCAAACCCGAAATACACCCATTTCCTCTATACCACCAAGGCCACGGCGGCCATCGTCAACAAGGATTTTATCCCCGAACAAGAAGTCCCCTGCACCCTCATCAAGGTGGCCAACTCCTACCTTGCCTTCGCACAGCTGCTCAACTTCTACCAGGAGAACAAGCCCCGCAAGACCGGTGTATCCGACAAGGCCTGCATCGCGCCGACCGCCAAGATCGGGCAGAACGTCTATATCGGCGAGTTTGTGAGCGTGGGCGACGGCGCGGTCATCGGCGACGGCGCGAGCCTCTACCCGCAGACCGTCATCGGCGACCGCGTGACCATCGGCGACCGCACCACCCTCTACGCCGGCGTGAAGGTCTATGAGGACTGCCACATCGGCACCGACTGCATCCTCCACGCAGGAGCGGTCATCGGGGCAGACGGCTTCGGCTTCGCCCAACAGAACGGCGAGTACCTCAAGATCCCGCAGATCGGCAATGTGGAAATCGGCAATCACGTGGAAATTGGTGCGAACACCTGCATCGACCGCGCCACCATGGGCTCGACACGCATCCACGACCATGTGAAGATCGACAACCTGGTGCAGATCGCGCACAACGTCATCGTGGGCGAAGGCACGGCTTTCGCGGCCCAAGCGGGCGTGGCCGGCTCCGCAAAGCTCGGCAGCCGCTGCATCGTGGCAGGACAGGCGGGCATCGCAGGCCACATCACCATCGACGACGGCACCGTCATCGGAGCCCAGTCCGGCGTCACCCACTCCCTCAAGCAGGGTGTCTATCTCGGCAGCCCGGCCGCACCGGCCTCCGAAGAACGCAAACTCATCGTGCTGCGCCGCAAATTACCCGAACTGTATCAACAATATATAAAAAACCAAAAGAACCAGTAACTTACATGACAAATCTGCAAACCACCATCGCCTCCCCGGTCTCCGTGTCGGGGCGAGGCTTACATACGGCGCAGCAGGTGACCGTCACCTTTGTGCCCGCACCCGCCGATTTCGGTGTCCAGTTTGAGCGCACCGACCTGCCCGGCAACCCCATCGTGAAGGCCACTCCCTACACGGTCTTCGACACCTCCCGCGGCACCTCCATCAAGGACGGCGACGCCCAGGTACACACCATCGAGCACCTCATGGCCGCCCTCGCCGGCCTCGGCATCGACAATGTCCTCGTGAAAACCATCGGTCCCGAAACCCCCATCCTCGACGGCAGTTCTCGAATCTATGTGGAAATGCTCAAAGATGTGGGACTCAAAACTCTGAACTCTCAAAAAAAGATCGGCATCGTCACGGACGAGATCTCCTTCTCCATCCCTGAAAAACAGATTGAGCTCATCGTCCGGCCCGCCGAACGTTTCAAAATGACCGTCAACGTGGACTACGGGACCAAAATCCTGGCCGAACAGCAAGCCGTACTCGACAACATCGAGAATTTCGTCCCCGACGTCTATAATTGCCGCACTTTCGTCTTCCTCGACGAACTGCAGTTTCTGATCCAGAACAACCTTGCACGCGGCGGAGACCTTGACAATGCCATTGTCTTCGTCGACAAAGTGCCTGACAACAAAGTGCTGAATGCGCTGGGCGACTTTTTCCATAAGAAAGACATCACCGTCACCCCCGACCACATACTGAACAACACGAACTTGCGGCATCCTAACGAACCGGCACGCCACAAGCTGCTCGACCTCATCGGAGACCTTTATTTATTAGGAGTTCCGCTTTGTGCGGAAATCATCGCGAACCGGCCCGGGCACTTCGCCAACACCTCTTTCGCAAAAAAAATTATGGAAAGTTGTAACTTTTTGACACAACCTGCGTAAGAGTATAATGATTATGAATTAATTTTCATTGTCTTACATAGGTTAATGGTTTTGGACAGCGGTATGAATTTACCGCTGTTTTTTTGTATCCTTCAAAAAAGACCTCAAGTCTTTTTTATCCTTTCCTTTTCTCTTCTTCCCTTTGCTTTTCTCCATTTTTTCCACTGACTTCAGGTAACGCTCACGAACATGCGAGATATACTCCTTCGTGAACTTCGGAGTGCCGTATTTCGCCATTTTCGCTTCTATGTTCGCGGCACGAGCCTGCAAGTAGGTGGTCGGACGAGCCGGATTCCGTTTCTGCGGACTTGGGTAGCACGCAGTGATTAACGCCGCCTGATGTGCCGACAGTTGCGAAGCATGGCAATGGAAATAGGTCTGGGCAGCCTGCTCGGCACCGTATATGCCAGGCCCCATCTCAATTACATTGAGATAAACCTCCATGATACGCTCCTTTGACCAAAACGTCTCTATCAAAAAGGTGAAATAGGTCTCTACACCTTTGCGTACCCACGAACTTTTCGGCCAGCAGAAGACATTCTTGGCCGTCTGCTGAGATATGGTGCTGCCACCACGATGACGCCGCCCGCTCTTGCGCTCCTCCACGACTGTATTGATGGCGATGATGTCGAACCCGCGATGACCGAGAAAATAGTTGTCCTCCGATGCGATGGCGGCACGGTACATATAGGGAGAAATCTTCTCAATCGGCACCCACTTCTTGTGGATACCTTTGCCCTTGGTGACGGCTTGAACCAACTGGAATGTGGTCACCGGCGGATTCACCCAACGATACAATATCGGCAGTAATATGCTGACCAAAAATAATGCGAGTATGATTTTCCCGACTGTTTTCCAGACTTTTCTTGCCTTTTTCGCTTTTGCCATGTCTTTTCTTTTAATACATGTATGCCTTATAACTTTTCAAGGCGGCAAAAATAGTTTTTTTTACAGTGTCGTGAATCAAAAAAAACAAAACAGACATCCTTTTCGCCCCCCTCTTCTTCAGAATTGGATGTCATGCCAAAATCCGGAAGAACTGCGGCTACCGTTTCCAGCCCGGCGCGTCACCACGGCCCAATTCGACCCGATATCCCGTCGCAGCAATTCTGATTTCCAAGCAGTTGACACACTGCGCGGATTCATCGCCCGTACATATTTTGTTGTCGTAGAGATCGTATTTCTTGCGCACAGACACGGGCGAAAGGTTGGGCATCACGACATTGGCACCTGCAAGAAGCCCTTTTTCACGACCGGTTTTATCTATAGTCCCCAATGCGGTGGTGGAAGGCAGCAGTAACTCCGGCATCATCAGACGCAACAGTCCCAACATGAAAAGGGTAAGTTCGGCAGTTCCACCTGATTCGTTGGCGAACGGAGTGGCATGATGAGGCACAAACGGCCCTATACCTACCATTTGCGGCTGCAACTCCTTGATAAAAAGCATGTCTTCTGCCAACAGTTCAGCGGTTTGATACGGTGTGCCCACCATAAATCCCGTACCTACTTGATACCCGATCTCCTTCAAATCCCACAAACACTGAATCCGCCTCGCATGCGACATCCAGGCCGGATGCAACTGCGAATAATGCTGAGCGTTGGCGGTCTCGTGGCGCAACAGATAACGATCCGCCCCGGCATCGAAATACTTTTGATACCGTTCCTTCGTCCGCTCGCCAAGCGACAATGTGATGGCACAGTCGGGAAATCGGGCCTTAATGTTTCGAATCAGATGGGTCAGAATGTCATCCGTGAAGTACGCATCCTCTCCGCCCTGCATAACAAAAGTCCTGAACCCCAGACGATAGCCTTCCTCACAACAAGTCAGGATCTCTTCCTCGGAGAGACGGTAACGGTCGGCGGTCGCATTACTGCGCCTTATGCCGCAATAATAGCAGTCGTTGGCACAAAAGTTGGAAATCTCAATCAGGCCTCGCAGATACACCGACTTTCCGAACACCCGCTCGCGCACTGTACGCGCACGAGCAAACAGAAACTGCGCTTCCTCTTCGGTGTGATGCGCAATTAAATGGACAAAATCCTCTTTATTTAAAATCCGACTCTCTTCCAGTTGGGTTATCAGCTTTTCGTTATTCGCCATAATCATACTTCTTGTCTTGTTCAATACAATTTGTCAATAGAGGTCTATCCACTCGTAAGGATTGCCCATATATTGGAGAAAACGCTCGAAATCCGCACGCGCCACCATGAGCGAAGCCGTGTTGACACACGGGTGGAAACTCACGCGTTCCGCCTGCTGCAGCTGACGGTCGAGGAACACATGCACATGATGCTCTGTGTCGTTGATGAGCCCGAACGGGGTCACCGACCCAGGCTGCACACCGAGGTACTTCATCAGGCGCGGCTCCGAGGCGAAGCTCAACTTGCCCTGATGCAGCTGTTTTTCGATGTCATGGATGTTCATGTCCTGGTCGCAATCGAGGCAAACCAGATAGTGCTGATTGCCTTTGTGGTTACGGAAGAAGAGATTCTTGCAGTGCTTCGCGTCGTGCCCTGCCCAGTATTGCTTGGCAATCTCGATGGTCGGGGCTGGCGGATGTTCCAAATACTCGTAAGGGATATGCAACTCATCCAGAAGTTTGTATAATCTCGGGTCTCCGTTCATGATGTTTGGAATTTGGCCGCAAAAATACATTTTTTAATGGTTATTGGTTATAGGTTATTGGTTATTGAAGCTGTTGAATGATTATGGTTATCTGTGGAGGAGGTGCGTGAAAAATGTAGGGACGCGATTCATCGCGTCCTGTTACGATGAATCGCATCCCTACAATATATGAAAACCGATGTGTATGTCAGTCCATTACCGTTTCACAACCCGTTTGGTGACGGTGCCCTGTTCGGTGGTCACGCGCACGAAATAGACACCGGAGGCACGGGTGGAGAGGTCGATAACCGTCTGGTAATCACGCACAAAGCGCTGCTCTAACCGTTTTCCGTACATGTCATATACCTCCAACTGCTCGATGAGGTCTTGCTCGTTGCGGACGATGCATTTTCCAGTCGTGGGGTTGGGGTAGAGATGCAAGAGTTGGTCGATGTCACGCTCGGGAACCCCGACATCAGGTCTTACGGAGAACACCACGTTGTCGATGAATACCTTGCCTAAATAGGCGGGACAGTGATAGCGGAACGCCACATACCGTCCGTCGCCGTTGTAGTGGTCAAGGAGTACGGAATGCGGTTCCCACACGCCCCAGCTCTGGAGGGTGATGGTATCGACCGGCACGAAGGAGGCGGCATCGTAAGAACTGTTCATCACACCGATGAACATCGTGTCCCAACCAGGAACCGCACCAGCTTCCTGGAAGTAGCTGAAATCCAGCTGGATGCTATCAAAGGAGAGATTCGGGGCGAATGCCGGGGTGATGGCCCAATCATCGCTGAAGGAGTTGGCGAGGAAGAGCATCGACCCGACGCCGCTGGCGGAAACTTCGGACGAAACGATGGGGTAGTAGGAGTAGGATGCAGGGGTCAGAATGCGGCGCCAGCAATCGGGGAAGGCCGCTTCACTGTCTGTTCCGTAAGTGTCGAACCTCTCCGTGTAGGGCAATTGGCTGATAATGCCACAGTCCGGGGTGATTTCTAACGGCTCTGACCATTCCGAATGGCTGTTCGAGCCACAGACGGTCCGCACGAATATGCGGTACGTTTGTCCGGGAGTCAGGTTGTCCACGACAAACGAGGTGCTGGCGGTGGCCACCGGGGTTTGGGAGTTGGGAGAAACTCCCGGGGCGCAGGCCACGTATTCCCATTGTGAAGCACTACTATGCGAGGGCTCGAACGAGATGGTAGCCGAAGTGGAGGTGAGGTCGTGGGCAGTCAAACCGGATGGTGCATCGCAATCATCTGATTGATAGACAATCAGATCGTCAATCCACATGGCCATATTGGAGGAGTGTAATCCCACCTGTCGGAAGGCGATATGGCGGTTTGTGCCCGTCATCGCCGTGTTGCGGAAATCCACCGTGACATCCTGCCAGGTATCAAAATGGGCGATGGAAATAACCTGTACGGATTCAAAAGTCGAAAGGTCGTACGGGTCGCTCATCACCCCCACTTCCATACATCCGGCGATATATTCGTGGTCAGCAGACAGCCGGAACTGAGCCCGCAGCGAATGGATATCCACCCCGAACGGCTGGGTGACAGCGGTGGCAGTCTTTGACGTGTCGGAGTGGAAGAGCAGGGCTTTGCTCTCCATGCCGTAATAGCCGTAGGTGTTCCAGTCAATTCTGGGACATTCGGCGTAGGTGACGGGGAAGATCCAGCAGTCGGGTCTCACAATATAGGTGCTCATCCACGGGTAGTCGTCGAAATTCTCCGAGTAGGGCAGATCCACCACGGGGGCGCAAGTCGTCATGAAGGTGGCGGGGGTACACCACGAACTGCTCGAGCTGCCGCAATCGGACTGCACGAAGACATCGTACATCGTGTTGTCGGCCAAGCCGCCGATAACAATCGGATGAGTTCCCGTCTGCACAGGTGTGCCGCTCTCAGGTCCATTGCCGTTAGGAACGACCACCACGCGCCAAGCGGTCTCTGACCCGCCGGGTTGCCAATCCACCAACACGCTGTCGTGGGTGATGGGTTCAGCGGTCACATTCGTGGGCAGCGGACAAGCGGAGAGGTATTCCACCGTCAGATTGTCCATGCTGACCGGGGTGAGCGGATTGGAAAAGTTCTCCTGCATAAAAGCGAGGTAGTGACCGTTGCCGGTATAGGAAGCCAAACTGACGGTCCTGTCAATCCAAGATGTCAGCGCGTAAGGGTTCGGGAAGACCGTGTCAACAGGCGTGAATGTGGCGAAATCGTTAGGGTCGGTCATCACACCCACCACCAATATGGAGTTGGCGGCTGTCGTGTTGGCTTTGAACTTGAACGACGCCTGCAAGGTGTTCAGCGGGATAGACGAGTCAAATTCGGGCGTGATGGCGACGTTGTGGCCGTTGCTGGGTTGGAAATAGAGCGAACCCGGTGAGCTGTAATATCCATTGGGGAAAATAAACGGATAAGGTGCGACGATATAGGAGGAGTAGAGGCGGCTCCAGCATCTCGGGAATGCGGAATAGCCGTCCAAGTTGGAGCCGGTTCCGTAGGTGTCAAAGGATTCCATATAAGGAATATCGGTGATGGTGCCGCAGTCCGTCCTTTGCGAAGTGGAGCACCATGCGCTCTTGCTGTTCCCGCAATCGGTACGCACATAGATGGTGTAAAGCCTGTCTTTGTGCAGATTGTTGAAGGTGTAAGCGATATTTGTCAGCGCGACAATCTGCGTGGTGTCTAAAGTTTGCCCGTCTTCCACAATAACGGCTTCCCAATTCTGGTCGCTGGTGTCGGCGGGGGTGAAGCTGATGCTGATGCTGGTCGTGGAGGTTGTGGTCACCGTCAGCGTGTGAGGTGCGGCGCAGGAACCGCCGTAAATCATGATGTTATCGACGGCGCCCGGCGGGTTTGTTCCCTCATAGTAGCCATTGCTCCAGAGGAAGTAGAGCCGCTGGTGTCCCGCGTGCGTGGAATCGACCGTGAACGAATGGCTGGTCCATGCGGCATCTGTGTAAAGCCCGTTGCCGAGTTCCTCCAATCCGGAAGGGATAGTGATGGAATAGGTGGCATTGGGCTCCACAGGGACAGGAGGTCCGAGGAAGATGCGGGTGCGGTCATCGCCGCTCTGCCCAAGCCCTCGGAAGTCGAAGGCAATCTGGTATTCAGCATATCCTGGGGTGAAATAGATGTCACGATAAGCCCAGGAGTTGCTCGCTGAGCCATAGACATCGTAGGCGTTGGTCGCGCCGTTATCGTTGGAGACATAAAGGGCGTATTGGCCTGTTTGTTGTGCGGCCTGCCCAATATACCAGCGGTTGTCACCCACACCCAGCAGACGCCAGTCGCGGTTCTCGTCACTCTCTTCAAAGCCGCAGAAATAGGGCAGCTGCGCTTCGGTGGCTTCCGTGAAGAAGGTACTTACATCGCTCCACTGGCTGGCGAATGAAGGCACGCAACTCTTGCGCACCCGCCAAGTGTATTGCGTGGAGGACTGCAAATTCTGCAGCAACAGGAACGTGTCGGTGGTGGAAAGCTCGTACCATCCTGTATCGCTGCTCATCCGGTAGCCGACCGTGTAGTCGTTGGTGATGCCGCATGCCCCCGGGCTCCAGGAGACCACTGCTGTGACATCGGCAAGGTCGGAAACGGTCAGCTCCGTCGGGATGCTGCATGGCGAACCGACGATGGAGATGTTGTCCACAGCGCCGGCAAGTGGGTTGTTCGTCCCTGCAACCTGCTGTCTCCATAGGAAGTATAGACGTTGCATGCCCGCATGGGATCCGTCGATTACGAAACGGTAATGGTTCCAGTTCGTCATACCATAGAAGTCGCCGATGACTTCTGCGTTGGCGGGGGTGTAACTGCCGGAAGGCGTTGCCGGCGGTCCGAGGAACACTCTCACATAGTCCACAGACGCTCCGGGATAACCGTATGAACGGATGTCGAATTCCATCAGATATTCGGAATATTGCGGATCGAAGTAGATGTCGCGATAAGCCCAGGTCTGGGCGTTCACGTTGTCGGAGAATGTGTTGGAAACGCCGTTGTTGTTGGAGACATACAACGCGGAATCGCCATCACAGTGCACCGCATGGCCGATGTACCACTTGTGGTTGTTCATGCCGTCATCCAAAATCCAACAAACGTTCTCATCCGCTTCCTCAAAGCCGCAGAAATAGGGCAGTGTGGTTGTGCTGAACTGGAACTCGTCGCTCCATGCGCCTTGCGAAGTGTCACAGTTGGCTCTGACTTTGGCTATATAGTTGGTCTTGGGTTGCAGGTTGGTCAGTGTGGCTTGAGTGCTGTTGGCTGTCATATAACTGTAGGCGCTGTCGGATTGTCGGCGGTAAGCCACCGTATAGGAATCAGCTTGGTAAGATGCTGTCCACGACAGCACCGCATCGTTCTCCGACACTTGGTTGGCGGTTAGATGGCGTGGGATGCCGCAACCCTCCGGTGTGATGGAGATGTTGTCGAAGGCCGCCGGTGGGTTGGTGCCCCATGACACATCGCTGCGCCACAGGATGTAGATGCGCTGCAGACCGGTGAATGCGGTGTCTAAATTGATGGTGACATTGTGCCAGGTGGAATCCAAATAGATGACATCGCCCATCTGGGTTGCACCGTCGGGGACAATAATTTCTGAGCTGACGGGTGTGACAGTTGGTGTCGTGGGCGGACCCAGGAATACTTTCGCGTAGTCAACAGGATTGTTGTTGTACAGCTCGCCGAAAGCTCTGCAGTCGAAAGAAATCACATAATCGGTATAGCTGGGATCCAGATAGACATCGCGGTAAGCCCATATCATGGAATAGTTGGTCGTGTAGGTGTTGGTGGCACCATTGTCATTGGAGACATACAACGATGAGGTGCCTCCGTTATTCACAGCATTTCCGATATGCCATTTGTTGGCGTAACTCCCGTTCACGAACGTCCATCGGCTGTTCTCATCCGCATCTTCGAAATCACATACGTATGGCAGACGAGCGGTAATCGCCGGGGTCTGGAAGGTGGATTCCGCAGACCATTGGCTGTGGTCGGTGGCGGTGCAGTTGGCCCGTACTTTCCAAACGTAGGTGGTCAGCGGGGTGAGGTTGCCAATGGTGAGATGTTCGTCCTGTACGGTGATGAAGGTGAAGGCGGTGTCATATTGCAGTTTGTAGGCAACAGTGTAGGATTCGGCACTGCCGTTGTGCATAGACCACAACAGATTGGCGAGCGTGTCCATCGCCTGCGTCGTCAGTTCGTAAGGGACATCGGTACACGGGGTGCCGTCAATGGTGAGGTTGTCGATGGCGGCCGGCGGATTGGAGACTGTCCAGCCGGTGTTGCGCCACAAGAAATAGAGTCGTTGCAGACCGGCATAGGAGTGGTTCAACGTGTAGGTTTTGGTTGTCCAAGCCGACATTCCGCAGAGGCCGTTTCCCAATTCGGTGGCTCCGGCAGGCGTGGCGGTGCCGTTAGGCGTGGCAGGACTTCCGATGTAAACATTGGTGTAAGCTGAAATTTGGTAACTGGTTCCTCCCACCCCTCGCATGTCAAAGGAAAGAGTATAGACGGAATCGGACGGGTCGAAATAGATATCCCGGTATGCCCATACGTAAGAACTGTTATAAGGGAAAGAGTATGCGTAAGTTACACCTCCATTGTTCGATATATACAAGGAATAGTCCCCGCTTAAGCTGACCGCGTTGCCAATATACCATTGGTTGTTATAGGTCCCATTCACGAACTGCCAGGCATTGCGCTCGTTGGCATCTTCAAAGTCACAGACGTAGGGCAAAACCGCCGGCATCTGGACGCTGAGGTCGCTGGTCCATCCGCTATGATCGTTGGCGGAGCAGTTGGCGCGCACTTTGCAGAAGTAGGCGGCGGACGGGGTGAGTCCGCTTACGGTCAAGAAAGTGTCCGTGGTCGTGTATTCGGTGGTCGCGGTGCTTCCTGCTTGTCGTACGCTCACGGTATAGGAGACCGGATTGTCAGATGTGGGGGTCCATGCCAAAGCAACCGTGTGGTCGGTTATGCCGGTTAACGCTAATTCAGACGGTATGGCACAGTCTGAACCGACCACGGTGAGGTTATCCACAGCGGCAGGCGGTTGCACCCCGATAGAGTTGTTATTAACCCACAGGAAATAGATCCGTTGCACTCCGGAGTAAGTGGAGTCGAGGGTGAACGCGTAGTGTGTCCAGTCGTTGACAGAGGATATGGCAGTGCCCAGTTGCATTGCGCCGGCGGGTGTTGTTGTGCCAGACGGGACAGCGGGACTGCCCACAAACACCTTCATGTAGTCGGTATTGGCCTGCCCCATGCCTTTGAAATCGAACGAAAGCTGGTATTCGGCATGGCCGTTGTCGAAGAAGACATCGCGGTATGCCCACACGGAAGCGTTTTCCGTGATGGTATATGCGTTGGTCGTGCCACTGTTGTTGGAGATGTAAAGGGCCTGATTGTCATCATATCCAGTGGCGTTGCCAATAAACCACTGATTCTCAGCTTCGCCGTTCAACATCGCCCAATGACTGTTCTCCGCAAAATTGTCGAATGAACACAAATACGGCAAATGCGGCAGCGTTTGCGTGGTGGTGAAGATTGCGTCGCCGCTCCATTCGCTGGTGTCCGAAGCACTGCAGAGGGACCTTACATGCCAAATGTAATCAGCATTCGGAATAAGTCCTTGTATTGTAAGTGACGTGTCTGGAGTGGTTAATACCGTATAAACCGAATCGTACAACATCTTGTAGGCCAATACATAAGAAGATGCGATGCCTGCGCTCCCACTCGACCATGAGAGTGTGGCTGAGGTGTCTTGCGGATAAGAGACCATGTTGTCGGGCACTCCGCAAGTTGCCACATTAATGGAGATATTGTCGATGGCGGCTGGCGGGTTGGTGCCGGAATTACTGTTGTTGTTCCACAAGATGTATAGCCGTTGCGCGCCCGCATGGGTGGAATCCACGGTGAAACTTTTGTGTACCCATTGGTCGGTCAGGTTCAATTCCTCCCCGATTTGGGTGAGCGTAACGGCTGTGTTTCGGTCATGAGACGGTTCCTCAGGGGTGTCTAAATAGATTCTTACATAATCTTGTCCGGCCTCGCCAACACCCTTGAAATCCAACGAAAGCTGATATTGGGAATAACCGGGTTCCAAATAAATGTCTCGGAAAGCCCAGACGAATGACT
Source organism: uncultured Bacteroidales bacterium (assembly GCA_946186495.1). GTDB lineage: Bacteria > Bacteroidota > Bacteroidia > Bacteroidales > WCHB1-69 > F23-D06. The sequence goes on along the minus strand of CAMHNQ010000023.1, from coordinate 27,558 downwards.
GCCTATTTAGTGAGTAACTATTGGTGATTCCATCATCGGTCGAAATGAACAACAGCTGATTGTCAGCAACATCGGAAGGTGTTCCTATAAACCACTTGTTTTGAGACGCCGAGTAATACCCGGAAGAACCTCCAGTGGTGAAATAATAGTCGCCATTGCGGATAGTCCAGTTTTCACTCTCCGTATTATCTTCAAAATCACAGAAATATGGGAGTCGAGCCAAGGTCTGGAAAGCTTTTTCGCCGCTCCATTCACTCCATTCACCGCCGGCATACAAAGCCTTTACTTTCCAAACGTACCAGGAGGAGGCTTCCAAGTTGGAGAGAAGATATGCCGAATCTGAAGCAGATAACAGGATTTCCGTGTATGTTGTATCTGACTGTGCACGCCATGCCAAACGATAGGAAAGTGAAGTTTCGGAAGAGTCGGAGGTCCATGACAAATGTGCCGTATGAGCGGTGATGTCTGAAGTGGACAGTCCGACAGGCGTTTCATGGAAAACACCCTTGATAGAAATATTGTCAAAAGCACCGGCTGGATTCCAAGTGGTGTTGTAGACGAACATCAGCGTTAACTGGTGTAAACCTGCGTATGATGAATCCAGCACGATACTGTGGCGAGTCCAAAAGTCTGCCTCGCTCAAATAACCGCTAATTGGCGTTCCGTCCAAAACCACCTGCATGAATCCCTGCATACTACCGCCGCCCTTGCAATCAAAGGAAATCTGATACTTCGGGTAATCAGGATTGAAGTAGATGTTGCGGGATGCTTCAGGGGCATGCATACGGGAGGCATAACTATTTGTGACACCATTGTCGATTGTAATATACAGAGAGTGGCCTTCGCCGCACGCGACCGCATCGCCAATCCATGCTTGGTTGTAGTCTGTGCCAGAGTTGTAATCCAACTGCCAGTTTACATTTTCCACCGTATCCTCAAAATCGCAAAAATAGGGAAGCTCCACGTGCAGTTGCTCGGTATAAAAACCTGCTTCATTGCTCCAAAAACTATATTCGGAAACACCGCAGTTGGCGCGGACTTTCCAAACATATCCGGTGAGCGGCTGCAATCCGCCGATAACACAGGTCGTATCCGTAACCACAACCTCTGTGAAAATAGTATCCGTCTCTTCCCGGTAGGCAACAGTATAAGATTCAGCCGTCTGATTATTGAAAGGCCGCCAGGTGAGTTCGGCCAAGGTGTCCGTTACCGTAAGCTGATTTAATGCGCTTGGGCGACCACAGTTGTTCGATGACACACAAAAGTTGTCCAACGCCGCCGTTCCCATACAAGAATATGACCCATACTCATACCACTGGAAATAGAGTCGTCGCATGCCTGCGTAAGTGGAATCCACAATGAGGTCGTAATGCTTCCAAGTGGTATCTGTCTCATAATTATTAAAATAACGGATGCTTCTTGCCCCGACAGGACGACCGTCTGAAGTGAAAATGGACATGTCTGTAGTAGGTTCACCTGCCCAGAGTGTCAGACCAGTATATTCACAATTGCTCTCTTTGACATCAAAAGAAATCAAATACTCAGAAGATGATGGGGGAAAATACACATCACGGTACGCCAATGCGTAAGCTAAATAATAGTTGGGATGCGAAGAGGTGTTTGTCTGCCCATTGTCCCCAGAGACATACATGGCCGAGGTGCCTCCATGGTTTATCGCCTGGCCTATGCACCAACGGGCGTTGCTGTCAATGTCAATGAACCGCCACTGAGCGTTTTCGTCAGCATCCTCGAAATCACAACAGAATGGCTCGCCTGAAACGAACGGTGCCGACAAGAAAGTCATCTCGGCACTCCAATCGCTCTGCTCCGTCGGACTGCAATGACCACGAACTTTCCACACGTATGGGGTGGAATATTGCAACCCATTGAGTGTTAAGAAAGTATCGGTAACAGAAATCATCGTAAAATCTTGTGCGTCTTCTTGTTTATAAGCCACGGTGTAGCTTCCTGGGTTTCCAGCAATGGGAGTTGACCAAGTCAACAAAGCGGCTGTACTGTCCATGGAAGCCACTTTCAGGGCGTACGGACTGGCGCAATGCGTGGAAACTACAGATATGTTGTCGATGGCAAAAGGCCGGTTGTCCGTGTTGTACGAACTGCCACTATGGTTGAACAGGAAATAGAGCCGCTGCAAACCGCGATGTGTGGAATCAATCAGGAGATTGGCCGTACGCCACTCTGTTACACCAGTGGACAGTGAGCCGCCGAGCTGGACGGCATTCTGTGGTATGCTGTTCCCCGAAGGAGTGGCCGGTGTTCCGATGAAAACCTTGGCGGAATTGGCGGAAACATTTGCATTACGATAGTCGAAAGAGAGAATCACATCGGATAAGGTGGAGTCGATGTAAATATCGCGATATGCCCACACGGAATAGCCTCCGGACGACATGTAGTTGTGATTTCCGTTGTCATTGGAAATATACAAGCCCATCTCACCTGAAGTGTGCGCGGCCGTGCCGATAAACCATTTGTTCACACCGGTACCATTGACAAACTGCCAGCTGTTATTCTCGACAGCGTCTTCAAATCCGCAGAAATAGGGGATTTGGGCGATGGCAATAGGTGTATGGAAATAGGATTCCGAACACCAGGCACTTTGGCTCGTGGCCGAACACCGTGCTCTCACCATCCATAGGTAGTCGCTGGCCGATTGCAACGCCGGCAACACGCAGAACGTGTCCATGGTCGTCACCGTCAGATAGTGACTGTCCGAATCTAAATGGTAGGCCACCTCGTATCCTGCGGTTGCGCCCGGAACGGCGTTCCATGACACAGTGGCTGAAGAGTCGGTCACTGAAAGGAGGGTTAGCTCAGCGGGAACGGCACAATCCGAAGCCTCCACACGGATGTTGTCGATGGCGGCGGGTGGATTTGTCCCGTCAGCACCGTTGTTCACCCACAGGAAATAGAGCCGCTGGTTTCCCGCGAAGGAGGCATCCACCGTAAAACAAAAGTGCTGCCATGCGTAAACCATACTTAAGGCATCGCCCAACTGTGTTGCTCCAGCTGGTGCTGCGGACCCAGAAGGAGTGGTTTGCGGACCCAAGAACACCTTGACATAGTCCTGTCCGTTTTGTCCCATACCTTTGAAATCGAAGGAAATTTGGTATTGTGCCTGTCCAGCAGGAAGTTGGATGTCGCGGTAAGCCCAAGCCACAGACGATTGGGTATTTGTATAGGCATTGTTTTCACCGCCGTTATTCGAGATGTAAAGAGATGCCTCGCCGTTCCGTGCCACCGCCTCCCCAATATGCCACTGATTGGCGGCGTTTTGAGCGAAACCCCATTCCAAGTTCTCAGCGTTGTCTTCAAAACCGCACTGATAGGGCAGAGTGGCAGGATGTTGCAGTGTGGTGAACGTATTGACCGTACTCCAGTTGCTCATTCCGGCAGTGCCGCAGTGGGAGCGCACTTTCCATTCGTAATCGGTAGAAATCTGAAGTCCTGTCAGAGTCAGGAAAGTATCCATGGCCGTCACCTCCGTAAAAATGGTGTCAGAAGCTTTCTTGTACGCCACCGTATAGGATGAGGCAGGCAGGATGGGATCGGTATTCCATGTCAACAGCACAGTATCCACGCTTACGTTATATGCGTATGTGTGAATGGGCGCGAAACAACCGCTTTCGTAGGCAAAAGTGGTTTGAGGCAGGAATGCTGCACCGTGTGTATATGTCGAACCAGATGTAGTATAGGTCATGTAGGAGAGTTGGGCAGTTTGGTTTGCCCCGTAGAAATAGGAGTCTTTCCACGTCGCCCCGACGGGATTCTCGAATTCTATCAGCAAGTTCCCACCGGTATATGGGAACGGCTCATCCAGCGTGATCACCATGGTTGACTCCGAAATGCAACTCGACAACGTGCCGGTCCAAACCGTCGTGACCGATGCATTGTCATAGCCGTTTTGCAGGTCGGAGGCGGTGGTGATGCCCATGCGGACCATCTGAGTGCCTCCCCATGCACCCGAGGGCAGCGAGGAGAAGTAGTAGGTCAGCCCAGTGATGTGCGAGCCCACCATGTCGGTCAGCAAATTGGCAGGATACAGCACGTGTGATTTCTGCGGTACATCCATATAATATCCATATACAGGAATGTATCGGTCGGTAGCCGTGTTGCCACCTGCCACCGTGAGGGTCTGCGCGTTCAGCCCTGCCACCAGTGTTGATAAAATCACGAATAAGGAGATGAGGTTTTTCATAATAATATGTTTTTTTCTAATTTTCAAGTTTCAGGATTCAAGATTCAAAGTTCAAAGCTCAAGGTTCAAGGTTAAAAGTTTTGGCGGCAAAGATACTATTCTTTGATGAATTTCTTGGTGACCTTTATATCATCGCCCTTGATTTGGATGAAATAAACGCCTGAGGCAAGATGACCAAGAGGGATCCTCACACTCTCTCCCACCATAGGCATCTCTCCGACTTTTCGGCTTTGGCTGTCGTACAACTCAATCAGACAAGGCTCCGAAGCCTCGTCCATAATCACGTCAACGTATTGTTTGGCAGGATTGGGCCGGATGGTGACGTGCTGGTCTAAACCATTGTAATCGGGCACAGAAGTGTCGTCGAGCGTGGTGAACGCCGTGGCGGTATAATCACTGTACATCGTACGGTCATTCCCATAAACGGCTTTCACCCGGACATTGTATTCCGTGTTGGCTACCAGACTGTCGAGCAAAACGGGATGCGAGAAAACCTCCATGCTGTCGGTCCATTCAGATCTATTGGCAACTCCATACTGTAACACCCAATGGTTCTCGTCATTTCCGTTGGTCCAATCCAACACAGCCGAATTCGTGGTGATATCACTGACATTCAGCTGGGAAGGTGCCGGAAAAGCATTCGGGATAAGCTCTACCTTCACATTCTCAAGAGCTACATTCGCCCACCCGAAATCGGGGTCGTACGACCGGAACGCTATATAGTAGTTGCTGTCAGGATCAAGGCCGAGCGTACTGTAATCGATGGTCAGGGTCGTAAAATTGTTTGTGTTCGAGGTCTGACAGAATTGCACCTCATGATAGGTGTTCCCGTCAGAAGGGTCGGTCATATAACCCACCGAAAGAATTGGAAGAAGGGTCGCATATTTGTAAGAGAAGGTCAGCTTTAGGAAGCGGAGATGCTCCACAAATTCCGGAAGAACTGCATACATAGGCGTGACCTTGCTGTTTACGAGGTGCAGACTGTTGCCCCAAACAATTAAAGTGCTTCTGTTGGACAAAAACGCAGCGGGAAGAGTACAGTCAGGATATCCGACAAGAGCATGGAGATTAAGGAAAGACCAGCAGTCAGGGTACGAGATATAGGGGTATTCTATAGGCGTGTATAAGGATGTAGAAATCCCGGTTGTATAGCTGTCGAAAGATTCCTGGTAGGGCTGACTGGCAACGGACATCGGGGCGCAACGGGTGAAAGCGTAACCGAGCGGACTCCATTCGCTGTATTCCCCTGGCGAGCACACGGCACGCACGTAGAAACCGTAGAAAGTCCCGTCAGAAAGCCCCGTCAGCGTGAATGGGTTCGTGTTGGCCACAAAGATGTTCTCCGTTGAATCTGGATCGAAATCGTCCGTGCCATACGCGATTTCCCAAACTTGCTCGCCATTGGCAGGTGTCCACGACAGCGTTACCGAGTTTTGGCCCATGTTGATTGCCTTTAATCCGGACGGGGCAAGACACGTGGGTGCTATTTCCAATACCAAATCGTCCACATCGAGATGGCAAGTGTTGTTTCCCACATAATCGGAGAGAATGGCAATGTACGTTCCCGAGCCCTGGTAATGGTCAAAGAAAACCTCTTTACGTTCAACAATATGTGCCTCACTCGTCTGGACTGTATCCACCGGCACAAAGGTTGAGAAATTATCTGGGTCAGACATCACTCCCACAATCAAGTGGATGCTGTCAGTATTCGTGCGCATTAAAAATGACATTCGCAGGCTGTTGAGCGAATAATCGGAAGGCACTTCGGGAAGTATGGCCAAGGCTTCTGTGGAGTAGATACCCGCAAAACGGAGAACAGGATTGGTGTCCACTTCCCAATCATGAGTTGGTGTATAGATGGATGGATGTTGTATGCCGGTCTCGGGGGCGGGGAACGACCAACAGTCAAACTTGCTGCCATTTGTCACGTCGAAGGCCTCCACGTATGGCAGCACAAGAGGGGAGCATTCCGTCTTGAACTCGAAATCAGCCCAAGAAGAGTGATTACCATTGCTGCAGATTCCGCGAATATAGAGCGTGTAGGAGGTTTTTTCTGACAGCCCGGAGAGAAAAACAGACGTGTTTGAAGTGGTGAGGACGGGAAGGGAATCATCCGGAAAACTGTCGCCTTCCAAAACAACATACTCCCAAGTGGTTATATCATTCAAAGTAGGGGAAAAGGAGATGATGGCATTGTGATCGTCCACAAAATCCAACGTAAGGTCAGTCGGTCGGACGCAATGGTAGGGGATGATCTCCACGTGGTCGATAATCGCACCGGGCGGATACACGGAATTACACACATTACGCCATCGGAAGTAAAGACGTTGCACCGTATTGTCATTCTCGCTTCCTAACACGTAACGGGTTGTCTTCCAATCATTCTGTCGTGCATATTTACCTATCAGAACAGAACCCTCGGGATAAACATCATCGAAATAGTTTGTGGAAACCAATATCGGAGCGGGCTTCCCGATCATTGCCTGCAAATAAGCGTAGGAGGGATGCCCGTTACACAGCCATCTGAACCTGACCTCGTACTCGGTGGCACCGCTTAGCTGGAAGTCCCGGTACGCCCATGCCTCGGCCATCGTGCTGCCGTAGGAGGCATCCGTACCGTTATTGGTAATAAAGAGCAATGAGTCGCTGTAACCGTTAGGAATGCCGATTTGCCACCGACTCACGGGATTTCCAGTCTCCATTCGCCACGCAGCATTCTCGTTCCCGGCTTCGAAATTATGGGAGTAGGGAACCGTGGCGGGCTGATAAGCAAAAGAGGTCACGGGTATGGAGACCCAATCGCTGTAACCCCAGCCGTTGGAACAGTGTGTCCGGACAAAGAACACATAATTGCTATCTGTCAAATTTGTAGCCAGATAATGTTTCTCATGCACGGTAACAATATGATTACTGTCGGGATCTGTGAGATAGCTGGGCACAAACGCTACTTGCCACTCATTCTCACCGACCTCATCCTCCCAAGTCACGTAAATGGATGAAGGTGAAATGCCTGTAGCCATCAGATTTGTGGGCGTATGGCAAGTGAACGCGGTATCTATCGTCAAGTTGTCCACCTTGAAATAATTTTGCGAAGAATACTGACACTTCAAAGCGATATAATGTCCCGTTCCCATGTAGTTTTCGAAAAAAACCTCCCGGTGTTCCCAATCCCAATAATTGACATCCGCAGTGTAAACCGTATCCACAGGTGTGAACGTTGAAAGATCGGTGGGGTCGTCCATCACACCTACTGTCAAAGAAGATGGATAGTAATATTGCAGCTTCTTGCAGTCGAAGCCCATCTTGAGGTGGGAAATCAGCAGGTCGTTGGAAAGGCGCGGCAGAACAGCCACCTTGTACTCGCTGTTGGTGCTGTAAAACGTAAGACAGCTGTCGCTGGTGCAATACGGTCCTGAGTTGAGGTAGGGACTCAGCTTTTGCCAGCAGTGTGGCAGCGGCCCCGAATTTTGCGTTCCAAGATATATGGTGTCTTCAGGATTATCGAAATTTTCAGTATAAGGCAAATGGTCTATTTCATGGCACTCCGTCCAAAATTCAAAGGGTTGGGCAGAACTGAAATTTCCTGCACCGCATCCGGCCCTGATCCAAAGCCTGTAACAATGGCCATCGGCAAGAGAGTCCAACAGAAGAGGATTGTCCGTAATAATCCAACCCTCGTTGACAGGTGGCGGAACAGGCGTTGTGAAATCTGTTGTGGGACAATAAAACCACTGATTTTCACTTCCTCCGGCTGCCCACGTGATTTCGGCCGTGTGTTCCGTCACTGACGACAATGTGATGCCACTTACCGGAGGACAAGGGGATTGCGCCTCCAACTTCTTTGTCGGCATAGACAATAAGACCATTAAAAACAAGCACCATATTATACGAGACTTTTTCATAGCGAATCTTTATTTACTTATAAACAGCGTTATTCCTTCACAAATTTCTTTATCACCATGCCTTTGTCGGTGGTCAAACGCACAAAATAGATGCCACCGGCCAATCCCGAAACATTGATGCGGGTTTGTAGGGGCGAATGATTATTCGCTCCTACAATGGCATGGACTACCTTGCCGTAAACATCTATCACCTCAACACTCTCCAATTGTACATCGTTCATTGTACATTGTACATCGATATACTCATTTGCCGGATTCGGATATAGCTTGATGCAGCTTAGCAAATACTCGTCAACATGGTCTTCGATGGTGTCATTTTCGGGCAGGGTGGTGAAGATTGTTTCCTCACTAAGAACTGTTATTCCGTAGTAAGTGACAAATGCTTTGTATGCGTAAGTTGTATTTGCAGTCAAACCGTCCAGTTCGGTCGCAAAAACGTTATTCGAGACGGAACAATCAACCTGCGTATAGGCACTGCTCGAAATATCCTTCCATTTGAATCCCACGGCAGAGACAGACATGTTGTCAGGATTTTCAAAGGCAGCATTCAGCGTGGCGGTCGTCTGACTAATATTGGTTGTCTCCAGAGTTGTCAACGAAGGACAGTCTGGAAGAAGGGTCGAATCAACGACTTCCAAAGTAAGGTCATCTATCAAAAGCCATGTACCGTTAATTCCCACAAACTTTATCGCAGGATAGGCATCATTGGGGTAATAGTAATAGTCAGATAATCGTAACGTATATTCCTGGAAACTTCCGCCCGCCGAACCAATCACATCAATTGTATCGTTAGGAATAAAGTTAGCACTGTTTTCCGGATTCGTAATCACCCCACCAATGACCCGAACATGAAAATCGCTAACCGTGCCCGTATTCATTGCAAAGAATCTAATTTGCATATTATCAATAGGATATAGATTGTTTTCCACTTTTGGCAATACTACATAACACGGAGAATTATTGCTGTATAAACGCATTGAATGCGTCCCGCTATGGGCATTCCCCTCTCTAATATCTGCATCACCTATGTTTTTCCAACACAAAGGCATCTTTGTTTCATTATTATAGTATTCAAAGTCCCAGGTCACAGGCAGTTGGTTGATAGGGTCGCAAAAGGTCTCGAAAAAGCTGAGCTCGTGGCTTGCTGCTTCGGTGCTGTCATAGCACTGAGCCGCCACATACCACTGATAAATTGTACTAGAAGCCAATCCCGACAAGGTGAAGGGCTGACCGACACCCGCCGTAATATTGGATGCCACCGAATAGGATTCATCACCATCCGCTTTATAGTAAACATTGCAGGAAGAACTCGTTCCCGTCCAACTCAAATTGATACTGTTATGCGTAGGGTCTGACGATTCCAAATTGTATGGCCTTGGACACGAAAGCGTATAGTCAAGGAGCACATCTTTCACGTATATGTCGCTGTGGTCGATACATTTGAAAGAGACTCTGTCACCAACTCCGGTGTAACCGTTTATCGGAACCAAATAAGTCTCGTATGATGTAGTCAGGCTTAGCGTGTCAACAGCCACAAACGTGGAGTCTGCACTGGCATCGGTCATCACACCAATGATCAAAGTGCCATTGTTCGTTTCACTTCTGGCGGAAAAGGAGAGCTCCACGGTATTTATATCAATGAGCTGTCTGTTCAAATGCGGCATCGAGATGGTGTTGGGAATCCAAAGATTGATAGCACCATAGTGAATAGCAGGGTCGCAGCAGCTTCCTGGGCCTCTTTCCCAACAAACAGGAATCGGATGCATAGTGCTTGAGACATGAGATAAGTCGCAGATGTACGGAAGGGTGTCAATATATTCACAAAGTGTAGTGAAGGATTGTTTGATCCAGACACTGGTATCGCTACCGCAATTGCGTGCCACCCTTACCCAATATTTCGTTATAGACTGCAAACCGGTCAACGTCACAGACGTGTCCTGCACGTTTACTGTGGTGATATAGGCATCGTTCCAATTCTGGCCATCTTTAGCATATTGGACAATATAATTAGAGGCACCACCCTCAGGCATATTCCACGACAACTCCACTGAATGGCTCTGGATGTTGGAGACGGACAATCCGGTAAGAGGGGTACAGGTCTCTCTTTTCAAACGCAAATTGGTGATTGTTGGTGCGGGCTGGATTCCGTGATCGTAAGTGCTGCCGTAGTCATTAACCCATCCAAAAACCAGTTTTGCAATTGAGTTGGTATCGGGATTGGCAATCGGATTGTTCATCCGAACATCCAAATGGATGGTCTTGCCTCGTGTCAAATTGATGATATACGGATAGGCACCGGGCGTGTTGGTCATGTCGTAATGGTCACTGAAGTTGGCGGCATAAAGGGAATCTGAATCGTAAGTCCACGACGGGATAAATCCTCCCTGATAGGTTTCTGAAGGAGGTGCCAGAAACATCTTCAGAAAGTCGTTGTCGTAATCGCCGCCACATTTCAGGTCGAAGGAGACAATGATCTTGTCAGCAGTGCCGACCACAAAAGGCTTTTCGGCGGCAATCGCACTCCGTGTGTAGGAGTAGGTGGGCGTAGTGCCGTTGTTTGTCACAAAAAGTGCGTTGTTGCTGCCAACTGTACCTATTGTCCAGTAGTTCAGACAGGTCCCGTTGTTCAGTTGCCATCCTTCGGAAGTGGAAAAATCGGTTGAGAAGGGAAGAACCGATATGCTGTCGTTTCCCTGCGCTACAGCGGTCAGAACGGAAACGAAAACCAACCATTGGGTAATAAACATTCTTCTCATGATGAAATCGTTCAATTGTAAAGTTATTAGACGGCAAAGATACATTCTTCTGCAACACTTTTATATCCCTCAAGCTAAAAATATTTTCATTCATGCTTGAAATTTGACAGTCGCGGTGTTTCAAAATAATCTTAACAATAAAATAAAATATTGACTATCAACACATTGAAAATACTGATTGTTTTGAATCCTTTGTGAGGGAATAATATGGATTTTATGTGAGGGAATTGGACGGTTTTTCAAGTGCTTTTCGGATTATTTCATTATCTTTGCCGAATCAAAATATCGAGACATAATATGAAACATCTGAACATCTTTCTCGCCGTTTTGCTGAACGTCTTGTTCTGCGCCGTGCTGCTCTACTTCTTTGTCAACAACTCCTATCTTCGTCCATGGGCGGGCAGTATCACCAATGAGGTGCTTGTGGGACTGTTGCTACTGGCTACCCTATATGCCAACTACTACCTGGTTTACCCGCTACTTCATAAAAAGCATCCGGTTGTCTATTGGGTGGTGACGATTCTCATCTCTCTTGTGGCTGGATTGATTGAGATGGCTATCGCCTGGCCATTTATGAAATATTGTAATGCGGAGGTTATAGAGCAATGGGGCGCCTTCAGAATGTTTACCCATCATGGGAGTGTTGTAGCTGCCCGTACCTTGGCCTTCAACTTCTTCCCGTTTATGTTCCGGGAGCGGCAGGAACTGAGAAAGGCCTTGGATGCAGAGGTGCAGGTGGTCTATCGCGACACTCAGATGGTGGATGTCATAGACCATGAGAGTAACCTGCTTATGATTCCCAAAGACGACATCTACTATTGTGTTCAGGACGGAAACTTCACCCGCATCTATACGGTGCATGACCGTTGGTTTACACGGCTCGGCTCTATGAAACATCTTGTGCAACTGTTCGGGGAAGAAGACTTTGTCCGCATTTCGCCCACAGTTTTGGTTCCGTATCAGTACATTTGGTCGTGCAACGGTAGCGAGGTGTCCCTGAAAAAGATGCCGTGGACGAAGAAGCCGCTCACGTTCACGTTGGATCCCAAAAACAGCGGCTCAATCGCCGACCAGGTCGCCGAGGGTCTTCAGCGATGCAAGGCCGAAACAGCAGGGGAACAAGTTCCGAAGAGAAAGCCCCGGTCGAAGTCCAAGCGGAAGCCCGTCGTTCCCCCGCAGCAGAAACTCGACATGGTTCAATCCTGCGTTCAGGCGAATCCGGGCTGCAACGCAACAGACATCACCGCCAAAACAGCCTTTTCATTGAGCACTGTCGAGCGTTGTATCGCCGAACTCCGCAAGCGCAAGCTCGTCAAATACGTCGGCAGCAAGCGCCACGGCGGATACCATGTTAATTCATAATGCATAATTAGTTACGGTGGTCTTTGTGTTTAACGATTGATGTTAATATGCGGATCAATTCTTCACATTTGTTTTTCAACTCTTCATATAGGGCGTTATCCAAGTAGCCGCTTTTGTGTAACAATTCTAGCCAATAATCTGTTTCGCTTGCTTCTTTAAGAGAGATGTTGAATTTAGAATAAAAATCAGAACTGCTTTGCCCTCTTATTCCCTCCCGGATATTAGCGCCAATACTGGTGCCGCTCTTCAACAATTGCTCAGAAATCACCCATTCCTTTCTCTCTTTCCGCAACCAATCACAAAAACGTACAACATCCACAGCGAATTCGGTACTCTTCACCACAATCAAATTATCTTTATTACTTTTCATATCCTACCATTAAATTATGAATTATGAATTATGAATCAATCATCTCCTCCCCCAACTGTCCCTATCCAGATTCCGGAAATTGATGGCCTCGCTCAAGTGCCCGACCTCAATGCCAGGGCTGCCGTCGAGGTCGGCGATGGTGCGGGCCACCTTGAGGATGCGGGCGGAGGCGCGGGAGATATATTTTGATAGTACCATTTATCTTCCGGAAGAAATATTCCAAATTTATACCGACATATTCAGCTTACCGCTATCTTTTCGTCCATCAGGAACTGAAACAACCCTGTAAAGTAAATACCTTTTTCGTCACGATATGGCATAATATCGTCTTTGACAATGACAATTTTCTGGAAAGAATCATCAATTCGTTTCAGGGAGTTAAGTTCTTGCTCGCGTTTTGCTTCGGAGGACAGTTCGTATGCCGATTGGATGTAATACTTTTCGTTCCCGTTGGTTGCAATAAAATCCACTTCATACTGCTTGTATTCCGATTTCCCGTCTTTCATCACACGGGCTTCAATTACCCCGACATCAACAGCATAACCCCGATGTAAAAGCTCATTGAAGATAATATTTTCCATCAGGTGGGTCTGCTCCAGTTGCCTGTAATTCAGGCGGGCATTTCTCAGCCCAACATCAACCGAATAGTATTTCTTGATATTCTCGTAATACTTGTTCCCTTTGATGTTGTACCTCTTGGCTTCGTTAAACAAGAATGCTTCTTCAAGATAGCCGATATACTTGGCAACAGTATCGTCAGTGATTTTGATTTTCCTCACGCTTGCCAGAGTGTTGGTGATTCTTGTCGTGTTGGTCAGCGACCCGACAGAAGAGCACAACGCATCGGCAATTGCCTCGAGAGCCTCACGGTTTTCCACGTGATGCCGTTCCACCACATCGTCAAGATAGGTCTTTTTCCAGAGTCTTTGCAGATACGAGGTCTTCTGTTCGTATGTCGGCATCATTCTGAGTGCAGGCAGCCCCCCGTAGGTATAATACTCTTTCCATAATTCACTGACTGGCTCTTGCCGACCCTGACAAAATTCCTTGAATGTGAATGGCAAGATGTTCACCTCGTCGCTGCGACCTCTGAAAATCGTGGTGATGTCGTTGGAGAGGAATTTGGAATTGCTGCCCGTAACATACACGTCCACATTGGGGCGATTGTTCAGTCCGTTGACAATCTTCTCAAAATTCTCCACTTCCTGTATCTCATCCAAAAACACATAGTAAGGTTCTGTTTTTGAGACGATTCGTGAATACAGATATTCTTTCAGCTTCTCCCTGTCCAGCAGTTCCTGAGGCGTTTCATCATCTTCAATGTCGAAAGAAATACTGATAATGTGGTCTTCAGGAACCCCTTGTTTTAACAGATAATCTTTAAAAATGGGATTTAGCAGGAATGATTTTCCCGCACGGCGTGGTCCTGTTACAGCTTTAACCATGTTATTGTTTCTTCTGACAATCAGCCGGTTAAGATAGGTGTCTCTTTTTACGTATGCCTTCATATTTATTTCCATTCGAAATCCACTGCAAAATTACAATATTTTTCGAACAAAGAGTTGCTTGCCCGAATTTTTTTGGAATCGATTGTCAATTTTTGTATTTTTGCAATCTCCAAAGCGGCATACTTTTGGAATATTATTTACACGTCTGGCTTTCAATCTTACAAAAAACGGATAAGACATCATATTCAACTTCGCTTTCCTCTAACATCATTTTGTATTCGTCCACCATGTCTTGCTGTTTGTGGTGTTCCGCCTGGTTTTCGATATATCGGATAATGGTGGGTATTTCATCTTTTGAATATGAGAAGGCACCATATCCTTCCTGCCAGGAGAACCAGCCGTTGGCGAGCCTGTTCTCGTTTATCCATTTCGACGAACACCCTTTGACGTGCTGCATCAAATCGGACAACGATTGTGATGGGCGCATTCCTATCAGAATGTGGACATGATCCGCCGTTCCGCCTATGGCCAGAACCTTATGGCGGTTGTTTTGGATTATGGCAATCATGTATTTGTACAGACGCTCTCTCAAAGAATCGAGGATAAGGGATTCCCTTTTTTGAACTGCTGCAAAAACCAGTTGGATATGGATTTGCGTGTAGGTGTTGTTTCTCATTGATTTCATAATGGTTTGATTTGTTTGTGTGATAATTGTTTTTCATCTTTTGTTTCGTCCCTATCGGGACGAAGGGGATGGGCGGCGACTCCCTTCTACCGAGCTCTCGGCCCTATCGGGACGTGGAACATTGGCGACGTTTCCCGTTCTACCAAGCTCTCGGCCCTATCGGGACGTAGGACATGGGCGGCGGCTCCCTTCTACCGAGCTTTGGCCCCTGACGGGGCTATTCGCGACCGGTACGGATTTGCACAGGCGGGTACAGCGAGGAGGTATGTTCCACCGGCGTAACAGCCCCGTAAGGCGCAACGACCACGATGGATGCCTTGTCCCGAAGGGACACAAGCTCGGTAGAAACGGCGTTCCCGACCGACCCCCAATGCCCCCTCAGGGGCGAAACATGTCCCGCAGGAACACAAGCCCGGTAGAAGGTCGCCACCAGGCGGACACCTTGTCCCGAAGGGACACAAGCTCGGTAGACGCGGCATCTCCGACCGACCCCCAATGCCCCCTCAGGGGCGAAACATGTCCCGCAGGAACACAAGCCCGGTAGAAGGTCGCCACCAGGCGGACACCTTGTCCCGAAGGGACACAAGCTCGGTAGAAACGGCGTTCACAGATGGGTTCCAGAAAGCCCCTTTAGGGGCGAAACCTCACCGCCTTCCCCAATTATCCCTATCCAAATTCCTAAAATTGATGGCCTCGCTCAGGTGCCCGACCTCAATGCCCGGGCTGCCGTCGAGGTCGGCGATGGTGCGGGCCACCTTCAGGATGCGGTCGTAGGCGCGGGCTGAGAGCCCCAACCGCTCCATCGCCTGCTTCAGAATCTCCTGCCCCGTCGCATCAATCTGGCAATAGTCGCGCACCATCCGGCTGCTCATCTGCGCGTTGGCGAACAACCCCGGCCGCCCCTCGAACCGCTGCTTCTGAATCTCCCTGGCCGCCATCACCCGCTTCCGGATCTCCGCACTGCGCTCTGTCGGCCTGTCGGAGGTCAGCTCCTCGTGGCTCACAGGCACCACCTCCACATGCAGGTCGATGCGGTCCATCAGCGGCCCCGAAATCTTGCTCAGGTAGTTCTGCACCTCGAAGGGCTTGCACGTGCATGCGATGGTCGGATGGTTGTAATTGCCGCACGGACAGGGATTCATGGCGGCTATGAACATGAACGACGCCGGAAACTCCACCGAGTATTTCGACCGCGAGATGGTGACCCGCCGCTCCTCCAACGGCTGCCGCATCACCTCCAGCACCTGCCGCTTGAATTCTGGCAGCTCATCCAGGAAAAGCACCCCGTTATGAGCCAACGAGATCTCGCCCGGCTGCGGGTGCGTGCCGCCACCCACCAAGGCCACATCGCTGATGGTATGGTGCGGCGACCTGAACGGCCGCGTGGAGATGATCGAGGCGTAACGGCTCATCTTGCCCGCCACCGAATGAATCTTCGTCGTCTCCAATGCCTCCTCCAGACACAACGGCGGCAGAATCGACGGCAACCGCTTGGCCAACATGGTCTTGCCCGATCCCGGCGGCCCTATCAAGATCACATTGTGACCGCCCGCCGCCGCAATCTCCATCGCCCGCTTGATGTTCTCCTGGCCCTTCACGTCGGAAAAGTCGTACTCGTAACGGTTCAGACTGTCGCTGAAAGCGTTGGCCACGTCAATGCGCGTTGGTGCAATGGGCGTGCCCTTGTCGAAAAAGTCGATCACCTGCTTGATGTTCTCAACCCCGAGAATGTCGATGCCGTCAACGATGGCCGCCTCCCGAGCGTTCTGCGCCGGCAGGATCACCCCCTTTTTCTTCCGCTTCCTCGCCTCCAAGGCAATGGGCAACGCGCCTCGCACAGGCTGAAGCGATCCGTCCAGCGACAGCTCCCCCATGATGAAGTAGTCCTCCAAATCGGCTGCCCCCGCAATCTGCTCCGACGCGGCCAAAATGCCGATGGCCAGCGTCAGGTCGTATGCCGAACCCTCCTTTCTGATGTCTGCCGGCGCCATGTTTACCACAATTTTGCGGCCTGGAATCTTGTAGTTATACACGTTCAGCGCCGTCTCGATGCGTTGCTGACTCTCTTTCACCGCGCTGTCGGGCAACCCGACCAAAAAGAAGCCGATGCCGTTATCGACATTGACCTCCACGACGATGGGTATCGCGGCCACTCCCATCAATGCACAATTGTTCGTTCTTATTAACATGAAACCTTGTTTTGTTTTCCGGCTGCAAAGATAACAATTTTATCTATACTATTACAACATATTAAAATTATTTTTGTTTTTAACTATTATTAGTTAAAATACACACCCGTAGCCGATTCTCTGCATGGGATAGAGAAACATCAGAAAAGGCAACCTTGGAAAGTTCCACGCAATTCCAGCTCGTCTTCTATTTCACGCACCATCACGTCATGGCGATGCAGTTGCCAGCGCGAAACCGCCAAGTAACGAGGCGGAGCCTCCGCAGAAAAACGCTCCACTACAATCTTTGGAGACAGTCGCTCCAAGTAATCAGCCATAAAGCAAACATACTCGCCAGCCGTAAATGTGTGAAAACGTTCAGGAAAAGCGGCATACTCAGTCTCGATGGCTGTATTCTTGAAAATCTGCAACTGATGAAACTTGACGAATTGAGGTTCTAACTGATTGATTGCCTGTATGTCGCTTAACCAGGTGGACGGGGTTTCATTCGGCAGGCCGAGAATCAGATGTGCACAAACAGGTATTTCACGATTCCGCAATTTTTGGAACGCATTCTGCGTGCATGTCGTGTCATGTCCACGGTGGATGTGCGCAAGAGTCTCATCGTGAAGGCTTTCCACACCCAATTCCACCGTCAGATGCGTACGGGTGTTCAGCTCCGAAAGGTAGTCGAGCACCGCTTCGGATAGGCAATCAGGGCGAGTGGCTACAACAAGTCCTTTTATATCAGCCACTTGCAAAGCTTCCCCAAACTTTTCGCGAAGAATGTCAACAGAAGCATTGGTATTTGTAAAAGACTGGAAATAAGCAAAATATCCATTATTTATCGGATACCTGTTTTGGAAGAAACGCTTTCCTTTCTCCAGCTGCACCGTAACATCGTCACTTGCTGACACGTAGGCCGGCGTAAAAGCCTCGTTGGCGCAGTAGGTACACCCGCCGTATGCCCGACTCATCCGGTTCGGGCAAGAGAAGCCTGCATCCACGGGCAGTTTTTGAATCCTGCCACCGTAATGAGCTCTGCAATGACGGCTAAAGGAATTGAATCGGCGTTCGTCACCCCATAGGAATGCCATCACTCTTCTTTATATAACAGGTTATTCCCAAATGGATCCAAATAATGCAACGATTTTTTGTCCGGATTAACCAAGAACATGAACTCTTGATTTTCTCCGCCTTTAGAGTAATTACCCGTCACCATAAACAACAAAACCCCTTGCGTGAGCAGGTCCCCGTTTTCAATCAGTTCGTCCATATCTTGTTTTGTCCGTTGCGTTTCCCGCATGGAGAGACCGATCACTTCCCTCTTGTTGCTGTCCGATTCTTCCCAAAACATCTGTTCGTAAGCTTCTGCCATGTTGCCTAAAAGTTCGGAGTTCAGCTTCGCATAGCCATACTCAGTCAGAGTGTCAATACTGGTGATCTCAAGATTTTTATAATCTTTGATTTCATCCTGCTGCAAATAGGTTTTCGCTAACTTTCCCATTTGCCGTTCCAGTTTGTTCTGCCGCATTTTCTGGCAACCCGTAAGACTGATCACGGCCAACAGGAGCAGCAGTGTCTTGTGTATTTGGTGCATGGAATAGGTATTTTCCGTTTAAAAGACAATTCCGATGGAGTTAATGTCAACCGGCTGTTTTGTGTTTGAGGAAACAAACTGCAATGAACCGGCCTGATACATATCGACAATGCCGAAATCGTGGCGGGTTTTGTCATGTTGGAGAGAGACAGACACCGGAAGCTTACTGCGGGTGATGTATTGGGAGCAAGGGTATTGAACTTCCACAATCTCATATACCTGATTATATATTCGGTTGAAATTCAACGTATAAGCTTCAGATGAAAGCCCTTGATCCTTGTTGAAGCCCTTGTTACCATTAAAATAGAAAAGGGTGAGCGGGTCAAGATTTTCAGGGGTGACATAGAAGACGAACGTCACGGTGTCAGTGACAGAGACACCCGTAAAAAGGCTCAAATAGTTACTTTCCCATTCTTTGAGTTCGGATATCATGATCTGGAGGGCATCGCCTGAGTAAGGGGTTTCCTGTTCGCCGGCGGCCAGCGCGTATTGGTCCTTGCGGCATTTGGCGATGGCATCTGCGGCCTCGCGGGCTTTGCTTTCAAAACTTTTGGATACTGTTTTGGTATGGCTGGCCGGCACTTGAGTCACCACTCCGTCTATAATTTTCGTGTCGACAAACGCCTCAGACTGCTGTGTGTAGGAGACATCCGCATAATTCTTGAAAAAATCCGGAAGAGACGCTGTATGGGACTGGTAAGGGGCAAGAGGCATGTCGACGGGAAACGCGGGCGGTAAATGGAGGGCATTGTCGGCCCAACTTTCCGCGACAACGGCATTGGAAGTGAATGCCCTATAACAGTTCTTCAAGTCCGCAGTTCTCAAAGGTTCAATATCCACCGAATTGATTTTGTAGCAGTTACGGTTTTTTTGGATGATATTGGTCAGGCCGAGAAGGCTTTCGGCATAATCCGCGAAATACCCTCGGACCTCCTGAACATTGGAGACAGAAACCGTCACTTTCAAAGTCGTGGTCGGCAGCGCGTAAGTGACCGTACCGATATATTTCAACTTCTCAGGCTGACTATTCACCGGACATACTTGAACTTGTGCCAAAGAGCTGATTGACAATATACTTGCAATCACAAAAACAAATAATTTTTCCATTTTTCCCATAATTAATTCCTATATTGCTTGTCCAAAATGCTAATCCCTTCTGCTGCCCAAAAATATAGATATATAGTACAGCAGGGTGGCCAACGAGGAGATTGCGGCGATGAGGTAGGTGCGGGCGGCCCACTTTAGGGCATCCTTGGCCATGACAGTCTCGTTTCCGGTCGTGATGGCATTAGAATCAAGCCATTCCACGGCACGCTCGGAGGCGTTGTACTCGACTGGCAGGGTGATGATGGAAAATAGGGTGGTAAGGGCGAAGAAGGCGATGCCGACAAGCAGGACCCAACGGCCGATGCCGACCATCTGCAGGCTCATGAGCAGGATGCCGGCCAGCAGGACCCATTGGGAGAGTTGGGACCCGAACTGAGTGGCAGGGACAAGCGTGGAGCGCAGGGTCAGCCAACGGTAGGCGGTGGCGTGCTGTACGGCATGCCCGCATTCGTGGGCGGCGACGGCCGCAGAGGCGATATTGCGCCCCTCGTACACACCCTGACTCAGGTTAACCGTCTTCGTGGCCGGGTTGTAATGGTCGGTGAGGAAACCACCTGTACAAGTCACCTGGACATCGTATATCCCGTTGTCTCTCAGCATTTTTTCAGCCACTTCCTTTCCTGACAGACCGCTGCTGAGCGGTGTCTTGGAGTATTTTTCAATTCGCGAGGTCAATGTTTTCTGCACAATGAGGCTCGCAACCATCATTACGATAAAAATGATCCAATATCCCATAAATGTTCAGTTTTATTTTTCAAAGCGCAAAAATACAAAAATAGTGCCACATTCAGCAAAGCGCATCAGCGTGGAATCAGGCTCTCTTCATCATGGAGGCGATGGAGAGGAAAAGGCCGAGGATGACGCTGCAGAAGGCAGCAAAAAGCACTTGAAGGTCTTGCGGGAGGCAGAAAGTCAGGGTATGGGCCGGAATCCAGAACAGCGGGATAGTCTTTTTGAAAACGAAACCCCACTGGACACCCCAGTCCATCTCGCAAATGTGGCGTTTCACAGCAACGGGC
This sequence comes from uncultured Bacteroidales bacterium, assembly GCA_946186495.1. GTDB lineage: Bacteria > Bacteroidota > Bacteroidia > Bacteroidales > WCHB1-69 > F23-D06. The sequence goes on along the minus strand of CAMHNQ010000023.1, from coordinate 6,925 downwards.
TTGAAAAGAGCCGAGAAAGCACCGCCATGTTCGGCAATGTGCATGTCGGAAATCTTATGCACGGTCATGAAAACAGGGGCAAAGGCGGTGTTCATCATCACGCTGACGCAGAAAGCGCCGAGCAGCTTCAACCAGGACATGGGCCCGGCCATGGCAGCAGACACCCCGGCGAATGCCGCATACCGCCCCATGAAAGCCGGCACCCCGAGACGGAACACGCTCATCGCCAAGGCTATCCACATGCCGAGAATTCCCCAAACGACAAACTTCGGTGCAAGTCCGAAACCTTCGTGATAATACTTCCCTGTTTTCACCCGGCTACCCAACATCTCCCCAAAAGTGGCCAAAACACCAAATTTGAGAAAAGCCATCCACAACGGAAACCTTTGATTTGCAGCGCAATAAGTATCATATACACTGTCAAAGAGAAAGAAGGGCAACAGACAAACCACGATGACTGCGATTACAATAAAGTCGGATTTCTTCATAGCATATTTCAATTTCCTAATTTCAAGGCTGCAAAATTATAAAAATAAGCCATAACTTTTTCATCCGAAAGATGCTGGATAACAAAAAAAATATTATTTTCGCCGCGATTAAAACGTTCGTGTATTTCAAGTCTTTAATATAACAACCAAACAAATGACAATGAGAAAATTAGCTTTACTTCTTGCATTCATGGCCGGCTTTGCCACCCTTCAGGCACAAAACAGCATTCCGAACGGAGACTTGGAACTCTGGTATTATGGAAAGCCGGTCGGGTGGTCCCCGGGGCTTCATGGCTACATCACTTCCTTTGTCAACATTCCGATAGAGGTGAATTTCTGCTCCCGATCCCCGGAAGCTCATGGCGGGAACTATGCGGTCAAACTCCAATCCGCTGACTTTTCCATCCCTTATGTGGACTACAGCCTTAATCTTCCCGGCATTCTGCAATTAGGCGAGTCTGATGGTTTTACAATTGCCATGGAGGACATCATGGCAATCATCCAATCCCTCCAGGACACTACCGGCAGCAGCCAATTCGACCCGTCCAATCTGGAGAACTTCTCCTCCTTGCTGAAATTGATTTCCCCCGGCATTCCTTGCAGTTCGACTCCGGCCGCCATCTCGCTGTGGGCCAAATATCAGGCACAAGATGGGGACGAAATGGTCGTACTTGCCCTCACCAAGAAAAACGGCGTCCCTGTGGACTACACGTACGACACTTACAGCGGATTAGACCCGGACACCTACGAAAAGCTCCACCTCTCGTTTGAAAATCCCGGTGCAGAATGCGACTCTATCATGATCATCATTCTCTCATCCACCCAACTGAACAGCTCGTCGGTCTTGTATGTCGATGACGTCGCTATTGTCCAAAACGGCACAAGTGTCGGCACTCATTCCACACAACCCGTCGCCATTTACCCTAACCCTGTCTCGGACATGCTGTTCTTGGAATCCGACCGCAATCAGCCGTACCAATGGACGCTTCGCGACCTGACAGGCAGAACGTTGAAGACAGGAAAAGGACAAGGAAAACTCTCGATAGACACAAAAAACTATCCTTCTGGCATTTACATGATTACCGTCAATACTGATGGAATGGAAACCACCCGAAAAGTGATCATTCGCTAATGAAACCGAACCTCTGGCTGGCCCCGCTACACGGGATCACTTCTCATACATTCAGAAACACACTATGCCGTCATTTTGGCGGCATAGATTGTTTTATGTCCCCGTTCTTGCCGGTGCAACCCGCCGGAAGGTTCCGTCCGAAAGTCTGGCAGGACATCGCGCCCGAGCACAACACCGCTTTGCCGCTCATCCCGCAGTTGATGGGCAACCAACCCGACCAGTTTGTGGATACTTTGACCGTGTTGCACGAACAGTTCGGTTATGAGCGTTTTAATGTCAATATCGGATGCCCTTCTTCCCCCGTCGTGCGACACACGCGAGGCTGCGGACTGATGCCGCATCCCGAGGCGGTGGAGCGCATCGTGGCGGAAGTCACCTCGAAGACGCCTTTCCGGCTGTCGCTGAAGATGCGGCTCGGACTGCACAGCGCCGAGGAAGGACGGGAAGTTCTTCGTAGGTTAAACGATTATCCGTTAGACTTCTTGGTGATTCACCCGCGTCTGGGCGACGATTTGTACGAAGGGACCCCGCATTGGGACCTTTTCGAGGAGTTTTGCGGCATGACCCGACACAAAGTCGTCTATAGTGGCGATGTCTTTTCCAAAGCAGAGTATCAAACGCTCTCTGAACGATTCCCGAGGGTGGAGACCTGGATGTTGGGACGCGGTATGCTGCTGAATCCTTTTCTGTCGGAAGAGATCAAGAATCAAGAGGTTGGGGATAAGAAATCCCGTTTTTTGGTTTTCTATCAGGATTTGGCGGAATCGTTGTTGCCTTTGCGCGGGGAGAACGGCACATTGGCGAATTTGAAAGAATTGTGGCACTATTATGCTTCCTTCGCGCAAGTTCCGCCGGATGATTTGCAAACAATGCTGCGGATCAACAATTTGCAGGAATTCTTGACGATGTCGTCGAATTTAGTATCTTTGCCATTTGGAAATAATGGCGAAAATTGACAATAAAAATCTGAAATTCAAATAATTAAAAACTAAAAATATGAAAAAAAGTTTATTCATGAAATCTGCTTGCACAGTTTTGATGATGCTTTTGATGGGCATTTTCGGAGTGCAAGCTCAAACCGTCGTTTTCAGCGAGAATTTTGATGCTTTTAATGGTGCAACTGGCACGGATATCAGCAGTTCCCTGAACAATTACACCTCGATGCCAGGATGGACTGGCAGCAAGGTTTATCGTTACTCTGGAAAAGCCAAGATGGGTTCCTCCAGTGAATTAGGTTGGCTGCAGACTCCTGCAATTGACCTTTCTGGTGGAAATGGTAATTTTATTTTGGAATTTGACGCCACCGCTTGGGTGAACGATTCCACATTCATCAAAGTGTATGTGGACAACACCCTCTACACCGTTTCAGGATTGGACAACAGTAATGATTATGACAACCTTAATCACTACACTTTGCCATTATCTGGTGGTACAAGTGCCACACATATCAAATTTGAGGGTGCGCAAGCTGCAAGAGGGCGCTTCTTTATTGATAATCTGACGATTACCGTTTCTGGAGGAACTCCCATTGCCGCGCAACCCACCTTCTCTTCGCCTACAGGTCTCTACACCGCTCCTATTTCACTGACCATATCTTCTGAAACTCCCAATGCGTCGATTTACTATACTCTTGACGGTTCCACCCCTACAACCTCTTCCATGCCCTACACAGCCCCTTTCACCATCAACCAGACCACGACGGTGAAGGCTATCGCCACGGCTTCAGGTTACAATAACAGTTCCGTAGCCTCCGCCACTTACACCTTCCCGACAACAGTCGCCACGATTGCCGATTTCAAGGCGCAGACATCCGACGACATGGTCACCATCGCCAATGACGTCACCTACGTGTTCGGAAGCGGTGCTTACACCTATGTCAAAGACGCTTCCGGCGGCCTTTTGATTTACGGCAACGGCATCACAACGGAATTTTCCGAGGGCGACCAAATCAGTGGGCTGACCGGCAAGAAAAGCGTATTTAGCGACCAAGTGGAGATGCAGTATGTCGTGAACCCTGCACCGGCCACTTCAAATACCGGCATGGTTACGCCTGTCGTGGTCACGGTGAGCGACCTGCTTGCCAATTACGACAGCTATGACGCCCAGCTGGTCACCATTGAGAATGTCTCTTTCCCTGACGGCTTCGAAGGCTTGCAGCAGACCACCTTCACACAAAACGGAAGTTCGATGGAGCTGTACAACCGTTTCGGTCTGGACACCACCCTTTCGGCCAATGCCACGGTGAACATCACCGGTTTTGCCGCCATCCATGACGGGAATGTCCAGATTTGTCCCCGCTATAACCATGACCTCGGCACTCAGGCCCCCGTGCTTGACGCACCCGTATTCACCCCCGGCTCCGGCACATACGCCGACAGCGTGACATTCAGCCTGACCTGCACCACGTCTGACGCGCAGATCCGCTACACCACCGACGGCACAGTCCCGACGGAGACTTCCACGCTCTACAGTGCGCCCGTCACCCTGACCGCCTCGGACACCGTAAACGCCAAGGCTTTCAAGACCAACTGGAATAGCAGCGAAACTGCCACGGCCGTCTATACCGTCGTGTATAACCCGGTTCTCGCCATCGACGCTACCGCATTGGACTTCAGCAGCACTCAGCTGTCGCAAACCCTCACGGTCAGCGGCGCTCATCTGACCAGTCCCATCACGCTGACCTGCAACGACCCTCATTTCACCGTCAATCCGGACAGCATCACCAACCCGAACAACAACACGCCCGTCACCGTCGTCTTTGACGGTACGGCACCTGCCACGGGCCTCCTCACCATCACCTCTGACACCCTCACGGCACAGGTAATCCTGACCGCCACCGCGCAACTGCCCGCCCCTGTGCTCACTCCCGCCACCGCCACTGACACCATGGTCACCGTGACCATGAGCTGCACTGTGGCAGACGCTTCCATCCGCTACACCACCGACGGCTCTGAACCCACTGCACAATCCGCCCTTTACATCGCTCCTGTTGTGCTTGACACTCCGGGCACTTACACGGTGAAAGCCGTCGCCATGAAATCCGATTGGGAAACCAGCAGCATCGCCTCCGGTACCTACACCATCCAAGCCACGACTGTGGTTGACACCATTATATACACGGTAGGATTTGAGGACAACGAAGGATTTACAGCTTCCAACGTCTACAACAACAATACCGTAATCTACACTGGCGCAGACGGCCAGCAATGGGGCACCTATTACGGCACGCCTTCCACCAACAACCACATTGCAGGCGCACAGTCCATGCAGATGCGCTGGTATGCCAGCAACGCCGACAATCTCGGTTACACCTTCATGAACTTCGATCTCCCCAATATCACGCATGTCGCTTTCAAGGCTTCTTGCTCCAACGGCCTGAAAGTCAACGTATCTCATTCTATTGACGGAGGCAGCAGCTATTCCGCCGGTGAGACTTTCCCGGTGACCAGCAGTGCCCAGACATACGAATACGTGGTGAACGAGAACGGCGCATACGACTATGTCCGCCTGAGATTCACGATTGTGCTGCCTGAAACCACCCCAACCGCCACGTCACGCTTAGTGATTGACAGTGTGGTGGTTTATGGAGTCCCCGGCGTGAGCCCGTCCACAGTGAGTGCTCCCGTAATCACCCCGAACGAAGGTTTCTACTATGAGCCTCAGACCGTGAGCATCACCTGCACGGATGCCGAAGCCGTAATCCGTTACACCACAGACGGAACCACCCCCACCGAAAATTCACCGGTGTACAGTACCCCGTTCAGCGTGACCTCCACCACGACAGTGAAAGCCAAAGCGTGGAAAGCCGGCATGACCCCGAGTTTCGTCAGCACAGTCACCATCTCCTTCCCCGAGCAGGTGGCCAACATCGCTACTTTCAAGGCTAACGCATCCGGCACCGCCCAACAAATCATGAGCGATGTGACTTTCCTGTTCCGCAGCGGCAGCTACATGTTCGTGGAGGACAACTCCGCAGCCTTGTTGATCTACGACAACAGCGGTGTCATCACCACTGAATACAACGAGGGCGATGTCATCGAAAGCGGTCTCTTCGGCAGCTACCAGCTCTACAACGGCATGGTGGAGCTGATTCCTTCTCACAACGCCGCTACCGCCACCGGCACTCCCGTCACCGTCATGCCGACCGTGGCCACTGTAGCGAATGTGAAAAACCAATATGCCAACGTTTACGAGTCGAAGCTGGTTCGCATAGAGAATGTGGAGTTCATCGATGATGTGACCTTCGTCCAAAACGGCGACACCATGGCCATCCGCGACCGTTTTAACAGCCTCTCCACAGAAATCACCGCCGGCGTCCACGCTGATGTCGTCGGTTTCGTGAGCTACTCCAACAACTATGGTTACCAAATCTATCCACGCGACAACGGCGACATCCTCATCCATACCGTGGAAACCGTTGCAACCCCTGTGTTCGACGTATACCGTGACGGCGAATTCTACCGCGTGCATATCGCCTGCACCACCGAAGACGCCTCAATCTACTACACTTTCGATGGCACCGACCCCGATGAAACATCCAACCTGTTCACCTCCGACTTCCCGTTGAACATACAGCCCTACACGTTGAAAGCCATTGCCATGAAAGAGGGCATGACCAATAGCGAGATAGCCGTTTACAGCTACAACCCAAGTAGTGTCAACTCATTCGTGCTGTCCAGACAGTTGCAGGTCTATCCGAATCCTTGTGTAAACCAAGTGGTCGTCAGCGCCCAAGACGGCGTCACCATTGAAAAAGTGGAGCTGTACAATAGCTACGGTCAATTGCTCTACAGGGTGGAGGCGAACGCCAGCGAGGCGGTGCTTTCCGTCGCAACAATCGCCACGGGAACCTATTACGCCAAGGTCTTCACGAATGCAGGCATAGCCACGATGCCGGTTGTCCGTCAATAACCGACTCTACCATCATCTATCAAAAAAGGCACCCTTTCGGGTGCCTTTTTTGATAGTGTCATATCACGAATCACATACATTTGCCGCCGAAAACGACTGACAACTAAAAACAGTCGTAAATCATTAATTTAAGTTTCGCATGTTTGTTTTCCAATCATAAGTATCTCAGAAAAAAGCTTTTTGCTGCCACTATCGTATTGTTGGCGATGTCAACACTCTCGTTCGCACACTATTTCCGGCCACGGCACACCGTGCCGGGCGGGCGAATTCCCCTTCTGTTTCAGAAGGGGTGCCGTTAGGCGGGGTAGTAATATAGGCATCATCATTCCTTTTTTAATCATCCTCATGCTCATAATTATCCACAATAAAGTTCCTCAAATCCGACAGCATAATG
>CAMHNQ010000022.1 GCA_946186495.1 uncultured Bacteroidales bacterium | reverse complement strand
ACGGCGACTCCGAGGAGACCGCCTTCAGCATCCGATACTACTGCTGCACCGTCATGCCCGAACACGAGGGCGTCGGCAACGCCTACAGCGTCAGGTGCGTCAAGGACTGCGAATAAACCCGACATCCTTTGAAGGGTTTGAGTTTTGTGTTTGGAAAGAGACCTCCGAAAGGGGGTCTTTTTTTTTCACCCCCCCCCAGACAACGGCTTCTGCATCGCCCAAACAAGCCTTCTCCTTGCTTTCACCCTGCCTTCACCCTTACTATAGATATACTCTACCCTTACTCAAGAGTATATCTATAGTAAGCCTGTAAGCAATCTATAAGCAATCTATAAGCAATCTATAGGCTGTGGCGGACGCGATTCATCGCGTCCATACGTCGTTTTTTTTTTGAGAAAAACAGGGTTGTATTAAAAAAAAAATCATATTTTTGCATCTTTTTAAGTTAGGATGTATTTAACAACTTAACTTTTTGATTACAAGCATATAGCAAACATAAGTATCCACATAATGAAGAAGATTTACGCCATCGTATTGATGACATTGCTGTTTTTCTCAGGACTTCCGCTCCAGAAGGAACGCATCAAGCTGAAACTGCCCAAATTAGCAAAGCAGCCGATCGAGTGCAGCTGGTTCTGCGGTTCAACGCCGAAGGCAAAGCTGGCACGCGCGACCTACAGCCGTTGCTATGCCATGAACGGGGCAATCCGTTTCCAGCAATACCTGGAGGCGGTGATGCGGCAGACAGCCGCCCAGCCGACCCCCTCCGTGAACTTTAGCCTTAACGGCAGCCAGGAGCGGCTGCTGGCCAGCAACGAGGGGGAGACCCATGAACCTGCCGCCGAAGGCGCGGAGATGGCGGAAGCGGTTGGCGAGCCCGAAATGGCGGCTGCGGAGGCTATAGACTGTCCGAAGGCACGTTTCGAGGGCGAGACTGACGAGCTGAAGGTCTTCGCGGCGGCCGACGCGGGGGTGTTCCCCTACGGCACGGAGATGCGCGTGGAACCGGTGGCCTCGGACTACGCCTTGGCGGCGGTGAACGGCAGCGGCGGCGAGGCCACCGACGCATTGGCGGCCGACATCACCTTCTGGCACGAGGGCGAGGAGGTGCAGCCGCAAGGGGAGGTCTTCGTGCAGCTGACCGCCAAGCGCGAGATCGCGGGCGACAGCCACCACTCGGTGACCATCGACGACGAGGGCAACGCCACCCTCATCGCCAGCGCGGCCTCCCAAGCCTCCATCTTCAACACCAACCACTTCACGGTGTATGGCATCGTGGGACAGACCTACAACGACGAGGACGTGGAGAAGTATGTGCGGCACTTCTATACTTTTTACGTGGAAGAGGTTAAAGTCGATGAACTGATTGTTCGTGACGGCGACACTCTCACGGTACCGGTAAATCCTGCAGGCGATGCCAAACATGTGTTTGCCGGATGGTACATAATGGATGAGGCCGGAAACATGACGGATGAAAAGGTGGAAAGCGGCGTGGTCACCATCGACCCCGCCACTGAAACGGCTACGGGAGCTGCAACTGAGGACAGGATCATCAAAGTTATGGCGAAATTTGACACGCAGTACACGATCACGCTCTATGGGGATGCGGAAGGAAGCCTCGTCTATGATGTAATAGTGGCAGAGAACGGGGAGGTGGAAATTCCCACGCCAGAGAATGCGACAGCAGATGGTCTTGCCGTGCCCGCCGGACAGAAGATGACCGGCTGGAAGAACGTTGACGAAAACGGCCCGCAGGTGACCGAAGAGAATAAGATCAGCGTAAGCGGCGCAGACATCGAGCTGGTGCCGACGTTTGCGGCGGCGCACACGGTGCACTTCGATAAGGTCAACGAGAACTTTGAGGACTATACCATTCCCGACCAGAAGGTACTGGACGGCGAAAAGGTGGAAAGCCCCGCCATCTTCGAGGAAGGAAGTGTCTACAACGGCTACAAATTCGACGGCTGGTATACCGCTTATGATGGCAGCAAGGAAAACCTTGACGAAGCATTTTCGGAAGGTGACAAATATGATTTCGATACGGAATTGACATCGACAGATCCGGAGGAGTTCACCCTCTACGCAAAGTGGATCCCGCAGAACGTTCAGATCACGGTCGAGGTCTATCTGGAAAACTCAAATGATACCGGCTATACCCGGTATGCGGTGGACGATAGCTTTACGGCAGAGGCGGACGGCCGGATCCCGATGGATCAGATCCTTGCAAAGTATCCCGGCAATAAATACCAGAAAAAGGATGATCCCGGCTACTTCCATCTGAACAGGACGTATGACTATGAAAAGAATCCGTCCGGCGTTGAATTAGAGCTTTCCGACAACCGTCGTACGTATGAGATCACGGACAGCAAGGGCGCGGTGGCAGAATACGACGTTGATGATGTGACGGACAACAGTTACACCGCAACCGTCAACCCCGACGGCTCCACGGTGGTGCGCGTCTACTACAGCCGCGATACCTACAATCTGAAGTTCGCGTTTTACAATAATGGCATAAACTACATGATCACAGATATTAATGGCAGCCAGACGCTGAACGCAAACGGTAAGACGCTTGCGCCCGACGGCTACGGAGATGTTACGCTGCCGACGCTGCCGATCAAATACGGACAGCACCTGGGCAAGCGCACGCACAACTTTTCCGACAGTCAGGGAGACATGTTTGATGCGTTTCTGGGCACTGCACCGTGGTATTTTAATAAAGATGAGTTTGGCACCGGACAGGCGGTGTTCAACAGCACCAATATGACGTATCCGGTGAAGCCAAACAGTAATATCGGTGACGGCGGAACGATCACCTGCAGAGTCTTTTGCAAGGGCGGGCAGAAATCGTATCCGATTGTAAGACGCTATTACACAAGTGCCTTCACCTGGCAGGACATCCTGGATAACGTGCCGACGGCTGAAGATTATACAACAGAAGAAACGGCTATCACCTACAACCTCGATCATCCGCATTCGTTCACAATCGGGAAAGGGGGGGACAGCTACAAATTGGTGGCGGTGACGGGCTATGAAAAATATGCGCCGGTGCCTTCGACAGATTACAGATATGGCAGCGGACCGCTGGCGGATAATACGGAATATAGGTTCAAATGGGTGAACGGAAATAGTGCAGGTGCGCCTTGTGACGTACCCATCGTCCTGCACTTTATGCCGGTCACCTATACCATTACGTTCCGCCAGACCGAAAGACCGGGCTGGGTGAACGGACGGGAAATCCGTGACGAGGACCGGGCGGAAGATCTAATACCGGGTGACTGCACTCACGTCTATTACGGGCAGGAGCTTGACGACATTACAACCTGGATCGCGAATAGTGAGGAACTGAAAAAGGAGCAGTTGACAACCATAAGGGATGTAAACGGCGTGGTCTATCGCGCAAAGGACGGCTGGAAGGGTGATCTGGAAGAGGACGGCTCCTTCCCGGAAACGATGCCCGCACGGAACCTTGTCTTCTATAAGGAATGGGAAAGCGACACCTATACGGTGACCGTTGACTGGATGTACAATCCTGCCGGAGAGGCTGAAACCCTTAAGACAACGCAAGAGGGTATCACGTACGGCGATGCCGTGGAGAATCCGGCAGAAGCGGAGGAGACTCGTACCTACGCCAGCAGAGAAGGCTTTGTGCTGACAGGCTGGAAGGCCTTTGAGGGAACGGCGGACGGAGCAAAGGCAGCAGATACAACGCTGTACGATTCCTTCAGCTTCAATACGCCGGTGACACAGCATCTCTACCTCGAAGCGCAGTGGGCGCCCGTCGGCGGATTCAATGTGGTATACCGCGCGGGAGATCACGGGACGATAAATGGCGGAACGGAAGTGACGGATCCGCAGAAGTACGCGCCGAGCGCCAAAGCTCCCGTGAAGTACATCGCGGTACCGGAAGAAGGATGGGTCTTCACCGGCTGGGCGATCGGCGGCACGATGGCGAAAGAGACAGACGAAGACGGCAGCAAGGTCTATTACGGCTCCGGTGACGTCATCAACTACAGTGAAGAGGCCGACCTGTCGGATGGAACGGAAGACAGCATCCTCACGCTCATCGCGCAGTATGAATATACGATGGGGAATCGAATAACAGATGTCACCTACCACAGCCGCTACCCGGACGGAACGGAAGACAGAGATGTAAAAATTGATAATCTGATCATCAACTACGATCACACAATCCATAGCGAGAAAGACGAAAAGCTCGCCTTTTCGCCGAATGACAAGAGCTGGGAGTTCCTGTACTGGACAACGGAAGAAGACGGAAGCGGCGAAAGATTCTACCCAGGAGAAATTGTCGCAGTCGGGTTTGGACAAAACGACCTCTATGCGCAGTGGATCCGGATCGCACTGGATGTCATGAACGTCACGAAATCTTGGGTTGACGACAACAACCGGGACGGCATCCGCCCGGCATCCGTCACCGTCCACCTGCACGCAGACGGGAATCCAGCAGTTGACATGGACGGAGACCTTGTTCCTTCGCTGACGCTAAACGAAGGCAACAATTGGTCTGGCAATTGGAACAATGTTCCCGCACGCAATCCCAGTGGCAATAAAATCATCTACACGGTTGTGGAAGATGAAATCCCCGAATACCGGTCCAACGTAATTGACATTGACGGTCTTGGCGGCTTTTCCGTCACCAACACCCACACGCCTTTCGAGACCAGCGTGTCCGTCTCCAAGGTGTGGGACGACGCGGAGAACCGTGACGGCCTGCGCCCTGACGCCGCGCAGGTGCTGCTCTATGCCGACGGCGCGGCCCGCGGCGACACCATCACCCTGAACGGGGACAACAGCTGGAGCTACACCTGGGAGAATCTCCCGCAACGGCGCAACGGCACCGACATCGTCTACACGGTCCGGGAAGTCTCGGTCCCGGCAGACTACACCGTGAGCTACGCTGGCGACGCGGCGACGGGCTACACCGTCACCAACAAGCACTACTCCCCCGTGACCGTCACCTTGGACGTGCGGAAGCAGATCGTGGGCCGCGACTGGTTCAACGAAGACCTCTTCTACATCGAATTGGAAGCGGAGGACGAGACTTTCCCGATGCCGGAGGATGCCTCCTCCCTGTCCGATGACCTCATCGTCAAGGACATCGTCATCCGCAACAACAGCGACACGGTCGCCCCCGACACCCGGGGCACCGCCTTCCCGCCCATCACCTTCACACTGGATGACCTCGGCGGCGCCACCTCCAAGACCTTCACCTACTACCTCCACGAAGAGAGTCCCGAAGAGGAGCGGCGGGAAAAACGAATCCCCGGCATCTTCTATGATGCGTCGACCTTCACCATCGACATCACCGTCAGCCAGGGTGCGAACGACTCCCTGCACGCCGACATCAGCATCTATGGCAAGCCCGACCGCGACAGCCTCGTCACGGCGCCGGTCTTCGTCAACCGCTACAGCGAGTCCGAGTTCCTCTACTCCCCGATTGCGGAAAAGAGCCTCGTGCACGTCAGCACACCTCCGATACAAGACGGCGAGTTCCTGTTCGAGTTGCGTCCCGTTGGGGCCAACGCGGCCGTCGCGCCCATGCCGTCCAACACCTCCGGCGAGGGGATCTACCGCGCCGACACCGTCCGGAACGTGGGGCATCACGTCAATTTCGGTTCCATTGTTTTCAACCACAACAACCTCCGCAGCTCCGGATTCACCGACAACCAACTCATCAACGGGGTCAGTTTCCACTACCAGCTGCGGGAAGTCATCCCCGGAGGCGTCATCAACCACGACGACGGCACCAAGAGCCTAAAGCGGGAGGGCATCAACACCTACTACGATGCCGTGGTGCACTACCGCGAGCTGGTCGTCCGCATGGACACCACAGACGGTCGCCATATCATCGTATTAGACACCAACAACGCCCATCTCTTCCCCGAATTCTACCCCGGCGCGGACGGGAGCCCGGTCTATGTGGACCGTGACTCCGAAGCCGGCCTGCTGCGCCATCGCGGCAGGGTACCGCTCTTCCGCAATCTCCGCATCGCCGACACCGCCGTCACCGTCACCAAGGAGTGGAAGGACTACAACGACGGCCTCGCCCTGCGCCCGACCGCCGTCAAGGTCAAACTCTGGGCCGATGGCGTGGCCAAGGACTCCGTGTTGCTGAGGGAAGACAACAGCTGGACCCACACCTTCACCGGACTGCCCTTCGCCAAGGTCAACAGCCAACTCGGCGCGGACACCATCCGCTATACCGTGACCGAGAACGCCGTCACCGACTATGTCACCGACATCAACGAGTCCGCCCCATACCACTACACCGTCACCAACACCTTGGACAGCAATCTCTTGAAGAAAGACACCAGCATCGTGGTACACAAGCGTTGGGTCAGCCCGCCCGGCACCACGCATCCCGACATCACCGTCCTGCTGCTCCGCGACGGCGAGAAATACGACAGCGTGGTGTTGCACCACGGCGAAACCACGCACACCTTTACCGGACTGCCCTACTACGACGTCTATGACGAGAGCGGGAAGGTGGTGGTCGGCACGGAGAACCTCCGGCCGTTCGCCTACACCACCGCCGAGCGGCCGGTCAGCGGCTACACCACGGCGGTGAACGCCACCTTCGACACCATCACCAACACCATCATGCAGGAGTACACGAGCATTCCCGGCCGGAAGAGCTGGGTGGACTCCGCCGGCACACAGCACCCTGACATCTCCATCGTGCTGATCCGCGACGGCGAAGCCATCGACAGCGTGACCCTGCCGCACGGCACCGTTCTTTTCCACTTCCGCCAACTGCCCGTCTATGACGTCCTCACCGCCACCGGCGACACCATCGTCAGCGGCGACGGTCATGTTTTCGCCTATTCCGTCCTTGAACGGCCGGTAGCAGGATACAGCACCGAGCAGAACGGCTACAACTTCACCAACACCATCGACCAGGCCTACATCGACATTCCGGTCACCAAGGTCTGGGACGACGCCCACGACCAGGACGGCTACCGTCCGCAAAGTGTCACCCTGCGCCTCACCGGCACCACTTCCCTGCCCTACTCTCGGACCTACGAGATGGTAATCACCGGCGTAGGCGACCAGTGGGACTCTGTCTTCAAGGACCTGCCGGTCTATGACGACGCCCGCAACGTCATCCGCTACACCCTCTCCGAACCGGAGACACCGGAACACTACAGCCAAAATGTCTCGGGCTACACCGTCACCAACACACACGAGCCGGAGACCGTCGAGCTGACCGTCTATAAACACTGGAAAGACAACAACAATGCCCAGTTGATACGCACTACCGTAACCTTCGAGCTCCGCAACAACCTCAGCACGGAGGTCATCTCCACACGCTCCATCTACACCACGACCGACTACGCGACGGCGGTTTGGAGAAGGCTTCCGAAATACCACAACGGCGGCCAGTTAATCGAATACTCGGTGAAAGAGACCCCCGTTCCAGAAGGATACAGGGTATCCTATGCCCATGGCGGCCTGCTCAACGAGGCCAACGGCTATGTGGACACCGTCACCAATGAGCACTTGATACCCGTGAATGTCAGCATCAACGCCATCAAGATCCTGCGGGGCCGCCAGTGGTTCCCCGAAGACCAGTTCTTCTTCGCGTTGGAACCCATCATAAGGAGCTACCCAATGCCGGAAGACGAGGGCTATTACGACAACGACGAACTGCCCTACCACATCCTCGTCAGCAACTACAGTCCTGCCCTGTCGGACTCCTCGAGGTTGGGCACTTTCGCTCCCATCACGTTCCGCATGGAGGACCTCAACCTGCAAGGCAGCGACCGACAGACCTTCACCTATCACATCCGGGAGCTTTCGCCGGCGGAGATGCGCGACGGGGACCGGCTTCCGAACGTGTCCTACTCGCTGAGTCCGTTCATTGTCGACATCACGGTCATGGAGGGCGCCCACGACTCCTTGGTGGCACAGGTGGTCTATTCCTACCACACTCAGGAGGGGTACGAGATCGTCTCGCACCTCGTGGACACCCCGAGGGTGGTCAACACCTACAACCCGAACACCATCCTCTTCAAGCCCATAGCCAGGAAGTTTCTGTACAGCACCGACAACGAGGTCCTGCACGACAACGAGTTCACATTCAAGCTCTCGCCCGTGGGCAAGAACGCTGCCATCGCACCCATGCCGTCGAACACCCTTGGCACCGGTGCCGGCCGCTACCGTTACGCCCGTAACACAGGCAACGATGTCGAGTTCTTCCGGAGCGCCGAAGACGGCCTCCTCTTCGACCATGCCGCCCTGCGCAACCATTTCACGGACTCCGTACTACTCGAAGGCGTCTCCTTCGAATACCGGATGGAGGAGGTGATCCCCGCCGGCGCGGTGAACTTAGACAACGGCCTCTACAAGATGGCAGGCGACGGCAAGGCCACCTACTACGACGGCATCGTCCATTTCCGCCAGTTCAACGTCAGGCTGACGGGCATCGGGGAGGACGACACCCTCCACCTGACTTTCGACGAGGACCCCATCCACTCCGAGTTCTACCTCAAGGCCAACGGTGATACCGTTTTCTTGGACCGCCAAGGCTATCTCGCCAGCATACACCACCAGAACAACGTGCCTCTGTTCCTCAACCGTGTCGTCAAGGACACCACCGTCACCGCCAGCAAGCAGTGGGTCGATTATAACGACAATCTCGCCCTGCGCCCAGAATCCGTCATGGTCAAGCTCTGGGCCGACGGCGTTGACATCGACTCCGCGCTGCTGAACGAGGACAACCAGTGGACCCACTCCTTCACCGGGCTGCCGCGCGCGAGAGTGGACGATGAATACCACTCTATCCGATACATCACCTACACCATCACGGAGAACGCCGTGGAAAACTACACCAACAACATCAGCCGCACTGACATGTACCATGTCACTGTACACAACACCTTGGACAGCAATCTCTTGAAGAAAGACACCAGCATTACCGTCCACAAGCGCTGGATTAGTCCGGCCGATGCCACGCACCCCGACATCACCATCCTGCTGCTCCGCGACGGGGTGAAGTACGACAGCGTGGTCCTGCAGCACGGACAGCTCACGCACACTTTCACCGGACTGCCCTACTACGACGTTTACAAGAACGGCAAGGTGACGGTCGGCACCGATGACCTACGGCCGTTCACCTACACCATTGACGAACGTCCGGTGAGAGGCTACACCAAGGAGGTGAACGCCACTTCCGACACCGTCACCAACACCATCGCGCAGAGCTACACAAGCCTCACCGGCCGCAAGACCTGGGTGGACTCCGCCGGCACGCAGCACCCCGACATCACCATCGTGCTGCAGCGTGACGGCGAGGACATCGACAGTGTGACCCTCTCCCACGGCAACACCTCATACTTCTTCCTGAACCTGCCTCTCTTTGATGTCATCACCGATGGTGACACCATCGTCCACGCCGACGGCCACGTCTTCGCCTACAACATTGTCGAGCGACCTGTAGAGGGATATTCGACTGTCCAAGAACTCCACAATTTCATCAACACCATCGACCAGGCCTACACGGATATTCCGGTCGCCAAAATCTGGGAAGACGTACAGAACCAAGACGGCTACCGTCCGCAGAGCGTCACCCTGCGCCTCACGGGCACCACGGCCCTGCCCTACTCGCAGACCTACGACATGGTAATCACCGGCGAGGGCGACCGCTGGGACTCTGTCTTCAAAGACTTGCCGGTCTATGACGAAGCCCGCAACGTCATCCGCTACACCCTTTCCGAACCGCAGACCCCGGACCACTACACGCAAAGCGTCGCGGGCTACACGGTGACCAACAAGCATGTGCCGGAACTCACCAGCATCCCCGTCACCAAAGTATGGGACGACACCGACAACTTCGACGGCCTCCGTCCCTACGAAGTCACGGTATGGCTGGTCGCGGACGGCGCTTTCGAGGAGTTTGTCACTTTGGACGAATGGAACGACTTCTCCCACGTGTTCACGGGACTGCCCGTCTATCGCAACGGCACCCCCATCTCTTACACGGTCATGGAAGATCCGGTGGACCACTATGAGACCACCGTCACCGGCTCCATGGACGAAGGGTATGTCATCACCAACACGCACGTGCCGGACTCCATCGACTTCACGGTCAGGAAAGTGTGGAACGACATGCTCGACAACGACGGTCTGCGGCCCAGTGCCGTCCATGTAACCCTCATTGAGGTATATCCCGAATACAGGGACATCGCCCACGCGACGGTGACCGCTGCCGAGAACTGGCGGCAGACGTTAGGCCGATGGCCGAAATACTCTTACGGGGAGGAAATCATCTACTCCCTGTACGAGAGTCCCATATATAAATATGACAACACCGGGGTCCATGACGACTGCTCATACGGCGGCACATCCTGCGAGCTGGTGGTCCACAACCGCCACATCCCGGACTCCATCGACCTCTACGCCATCAAGACCTGGGAAGACAACGACAACACGGAGCATTTGCGCCGCGAGGTCAGCGTGCAACTCTACCGTGCCGCCGGGGACAACAACGTCCAGTTCGACCCGGCCACGACCTCGGCTGCCGGCAGCATCCACTGGACACCCATCGGCAGTCCGCTGACCCTCGGCACCACCGACCGGGACACTGTCGTGTGGACGAAGCAGCCCAAGGCCGCGAACGGAACGAACTACCGCTACGCCGTGAAAGAGTTAGACGTCCCGGCGGGCTACGAAATGAGTTACCCGCAGGGGGCTGTCATGTCCGATGACAGCGACTTCGACTATGTGGTGCGTATCACCAACCGCCACGTGGAGGAGGTCACCACTGTCAACCTGCCGCTCGTTCAGAAGAAGCTGATCGGGCGCCCGTGGCTTCCCACGGACACTTTCGTCATGGCCCTCGTCCCCGAGCGCTCGACCCAGCCCATGCCTGCCGCCCGCAAGGTCCTCAACGGCATCGTCTACGCACCGCTGACCATCACCATGGACAGCACGTTCATCTCCGACAGCGTGCGACAGGGCGGCTTCGCGCCCATCACCTTCACCATGGACGATATGGCCGGCGACAGCGTGAAGACCTTCACCTATCGCATCCGCGAACTCACCGCCACCGAGTCGGGCTTGGAACGTATCACCGGCGTCACTTACGCCCCCGAGCGCTACGTGGTGGACATCACGGTGGCGGAAGACAACAACAACGCCCTCCAGGTCACGGACGTCAAATATTACGCCCTCCACATCGTGGACAACGTGGACACGCGCGGCGACGCTGTGGAGGTGCCGCTCTTCACCAACCGCTACAACGATTCCGTCACGGTTTTCCGCATTGTGGCCGACAAGCAGCTCACCATCGTCGGCATGAGGGACACCCTGCACACCGGCGACTACCGTTTCGAGCTGAAACCCGTGGGCGCCAATGCCTACCGTGCCCCGATGCCCAAGCATTCTGTCGGCTCGGGAGCCGACCGCGTGGTCACTGTCGTCAACGAGGGTAACGCCGTACGCTTCTACGACGACGAAGACCCCACGGACGGCCTCACGTTCGACTACCTGACACTGCGTGCGAGCGGTTTCACCGACGAGGAGCTGAGTGCCGGAATCCACTTCGAGTACGAAGTGCGGGAAATCATCCCTGAAGGGGCAGTCTTCAACGACGACGGCACGGCCACCTGGACCTGGACTTACACGCGCGAAGACGGAACCATGGTCGATGAGCTCTACGACGGCGTGGTACACTACCGCAAGGTCAGCGTCCGCATGGTGGTGGAGGGCGACAAGATCGTCCTGCGCGTCACCGGCGGCGAAGGGGAGAACAGCGACTACTACCTCACCCCGGCTGGAGACACCCTGCGGCTGGAGGCCACGGTACACGCGCAGCGCCACAGCAACGGCGGAGCCCCCATCTTCCGGAACGGCCGTATCGCGCGGGTCAACATCCCAGTGGAAAAGGCCTGGGACGACTACAGAAACGCCCTCTCCACCCGTCCGGCACAGATCACCGTCCACCTCATCGCCAACGGAACCGACACCGTGGCCACGACCGCCATCACGGCGGACAGCGGCTGGAGATACACTTTCATGAACCTTCCGGCCACCACCCCGCGCGGCGGCTACATCACCTACTCCGTCATGGAGGAAGCCGTCCCGCACTACACCGTCACCTATTACGACGACATCAACACCGGTCAGCCTTTCGAGGGGCTGTTCATCAAGAACACGTTGTCCACCTACGGCGACGACGAGCAGTGCGCCATCATCGTGGAGCGCGACCAGTTCAGCGAATGCACCGGCCTGCCGTGTCCGCCCTCCGTCACCGACCTTGACGGCAACACCTACCCTGTCGCCAAGATTGACGGCTACTGCTGGATGACCGAGAACCTGCGCACGCGAACGGCAGGCGCCATGGCCTACAGCACCGCGACCTCCCCCGACGGGGAGGCCAATGTCCAGAAATACGGCTACCTCTACACGTGGCATGACGCGGCTGGCGGCACCGACGACCCGCAGCGCGTCAACGGCTATGTGAGGGGCATCTGCCCAACAGGATGGCATCTGCCCACCGTCAGGGAAATCAACGTCCTGATGACCAACACCACAGAGGCCCTGAGCTCGGACAGCGACTGGGTGGACAACACCGGCACCAACGCCTCAGGCTTCAACGCACTGCCCGCCGGCTATTTCAACGGCGCCAGCGGACGCTTCGAGGCCCTGCACGCCGACGCATGGTTCCACGGCGACACCTACGGAAACGCCTTCAGCCTCCAGTACTTCTGCTGCAAGGTTCTCCCCAACATGGAGTCCCGACAGAGCGCTTTCAGCGTAAGGTGCGTGAAAGACTGCGAATAAAGCTGACCAATCCCACGGAAGAGCCGCCATGCCATGGCGGCTCTTTTTTGTGGCAACACTCCCGAAGAACCTGTCCCTTGGACGAGGTATTTTTTTTTCTCATCCATATCAAAAAAAATGTATCTTTGCCGCCTATTTTAAAATCAAGTGCTATGTCAGAAATTTTACAAAAAGTACAGTCCATTATTGCGGACAAATTGAGTGTCGATGTGGCTGATGTTACCCCCGATAAGAGTTTCACCAACGATTTGGGAGCCGACTCATTGGACACCGTCGAGCTGATTATGGAATTTGAAAATGCTTTCGGCATTAAATTTCCTGAAGAGGACACTGAAAAAATCACCACCGTGGGTGATGCTGTCGCCTACATTGAAAACCTCATGGCATCCAAATAATATCATCGATTACAAGAATCGTTTGTGATGATCCTCAAACGCGTTGTTGTAACCGGCATTGGCGCCTTGACGCCGATAGGAAATAATGTGGCTGAGTACTGGGAAAACCTTCTTAAAGGGAAATCCGGTGCCAGCCATATTACATATTTTGACACGGAGAAATTCAAGACCAAGTTCGCGTGCGAGCTCAAGGGCTACGTTCCGACAGAGCATTTCACCACCAAGGAGCTCTCGAAGCTGGACCGCAGCGCACAGTACGCCCTGATCAGCACCGACGAGGCATTGGCCGACACGAGACTGGACATGGAGAAGGTTGACCGGAACCGGGTAGGAGTCGTGTTCGGCACCGGCATCGGGGGGCTGACTTCCTCCGAGGAGGCCGTGCAGCAGTTCATGCTGCAGGACCGGACGCCTCGCTTCAGCCCTTACCACCTGCTTCGGGTGCTGGCCAACACGGTGTCGGGGAGCATCGCCCTGCGCCACGGCTTTACCGGCCCCAACTACGTCACCACCTCCGCATGCGCATCGTCGGCCAACGCAATCGCTGACGCCAGCTATGCCATCGCCATCGACAAGGCGGACATCATGGTCACCGGCGGCACGGAGTCGGCCATCATCGAGCTGGCCGTGGGCGGCTTCAACGCCATGCGCGCCCTCTCCACCCGCAACGACGACCCCGCGCACGCCAGCCGTCCTTTCGACAAGGACCGCGACGGCTTCGTGATGGGCGAGGGAGCTGCCACGCTCATCCTCGAAAGCCTTGACCATGCACTCGCGCGCAACGCCCACATCTACGCCGAAGTCCTCGGCGTGGGCATGTCGGCGGACACCTTCAACATCGTAGCCCCTGACCCCGACGGACGGGCGGCACAACAGGCGATGATCAGCGTGCTGCGTAGCGCCCAACTCAAACCCCAGGATGTCGACTACATCAACACGCACGGCACCTCAACCCCTCTGGGTGACATCTCCGAATGCCACGCCATCGAGAAAGTCTTCGGCGACCACGCCGCCAAAATGGCCATCAACTCCACCAAATCCATGACCGGCCACCTCCTCGGCGCCAGCCCCGCCGTCGAAAGCGTCGCCATCCTCTGCTCCATGCGCGACAACCTGGTCCATCCCACCATCAACCTCGACCACCTCGACGCACAAATCCCCTCCAACTGGAACTTCATCCCCGGGGAAGCCATCTCCCGTAAAGTGGACGTGGTCGTCTCCAATTCTTTCGGATTCGGAGGGCATAACGTCTCCTTGCTTTACAAAAGATACCAAGAATAGATATGGTATTGACCGACAAGCAGATACGGACGTATTTCAAAAACATTTTCGGTTTTCGCATCCGCCACGTCAATCTCTTCCGCACGGCCTTGATGCACCGCTCGGTCAGCAGCCTCTCGGCTTTAGGCCACCGCGAGAACAACGAGCGCCTGGAATTCTTGGGCGACGCGGTGCTGGGAACCGTCATCGCGGACTTCCTCTGCCGCAAGTACCCCACCGAAACGGAGGGAGTGCTCACACAGATGCGCTCCAAACTGGTGAACCGTAAGCGCCTGGGCGACCTCGCCATCAAGCTCGGCCTCCACGACATGGTGGAGACCGCCGGGCACATCAACTCCAAAAACATTCCCGGCAACACCTTCGAAGCCGTGGTGGGCGCCATCTACCGCGACCAAGGCTACAGACGGACGGCTCGCATCCTCCTCAACAACATTTTTCTGGTCCACTTGGACATCGACAACATCTTCCAAGAAGACACGGACTTCAAAAGCCGTCTCCTGATCTGGGCGCAACAACACCACCACAAGGTGGCCTTCACCCATCAGACGGCACCAAACTCCCATCAAGAGCTTTTCCGCACTGTCATTGAAATGGACGGGGTACCGCTCTCCGAAGCCCTCAGCAACTCCGTGAAGAACGCCGACCAGCGGGCGGCCGAGATCGCCCTCGCGTCACTGGCTTCCGATGCCAAAAACAATGACGAACAACCCTGTTCCCAGCAAAATCACGAACAACGACCGCTTGCTTTTGGAAATTGAGTATATTTGCCGCGCAAGAAATCGGACAACAAGATGGAAAAGAAACGGCACAAAAAAGGATTGTTCTGGCAGCACTTATGCACCATCGTTTCGCTTGTATGCTGTTCCTGTGCCCCGCAATCCGGGAAAGCCCAAAGCCCTGACGGCGGCCGGTATCTCAGTCCCGTGTTCCAGTCGATAGAAACCACACACGGGATTGCCTTCAGCAGCGCCACAGCGACGGGGGCCACCTCTCCGTCGAGCCTCTTCCTCGACTTTTACGAACCTGCCGGGGACTCCCTCGCCGCCCGCCCGTTAGTCATCACCGTGTTCGGCGGCGGCTTCGTGTCCGGCAGCCGCGATGCCTCCGACATGGTGGCCTACTGCGAACGGCTGGCACACCATGGCTACACCGCCGCCGCCATCGACTACCGCCTCCTGCCCCTGTTCTCCCTGAGCCGGAAAGCCTTCATCCGCGAAGCCTACATGGCCTCGCAGGATGTCAGTGCCGCCGTACGCTTCTTCAAGGCCAACAGCTCCATCTACGGTATCGACACCTCCCGCATCTTCCTCCTCGGCAACTCCGCAGGCTCCATCGCCATCCTGCATGAGATGTTCCTGACAGAAGACGAGCGGCCGCCCGAGACGTTCGAGTCCCCAAACCTCGGGCCGCTTCACCAGTCAGGATCCCCCAGCCACTTCCCCTATTCCCCGAAAGTTAACGCCGCCATCCTGCACTGGGGTGGGGTCATAGACCTCCATATCATCGACCCGGAGGATTACGTCCCGCTATGCATGATTCACGGCACCAACGACAACATCGTCCATTACGACTCCGGATACTGTTTCTCCTCCATCACCTCCATCATGATGCCTTTCATGTACGGCTCGCACAGCATCGCACACCATCTCGACACCCTCGGCATCCAGGATTATGAGCTGCATCCGTTCGAAGGCGAAGGCCACTGTTTCTACATATCAGGAATCAACACATTGGTGGAGAGCAAGTTCAATGCCTGCTTCAACATAACAAAGGCCTTCCTGTACCAACGCATGACATCCTCACCCACAGCCGTTCCAGTACGGGAGGATCCACGTATTACCGTCTATCCCACCCCCGCACACGACCATCTCCGGGTGGAACTCCCCGGGGCTGGAATCGCCCGCGTAGTCCTGCACGACCTGTTTGGGCGTGTGGTGCAGACATCGGTGACGGCAGGGGAAACGGCCGTGATCAGCGTCGAGGGAATCCCGCAGGGAATCTATTTCCTGACCGTGACCGACACGGACGGACGCTCCATCGTCCGCAAGGTGACCGTCGGCCGCTAATGACTAAAGCGGCCCGGACCATCTTAAATTTTTCCCTTAATTTCCAGTGTCCCGAAAAAATTGTATCTTTGCCGCCGTTTTGAAAGGGGTGCCGGAAGGCTGAGATCAGACCCGTTGAACCTGATGCGGATAATGCCGCCGTAGGGAGTTTCACAACGTTCTCTTATCCCTCTTTCAGTGTGTTTAATTTATTAATAACCAAACTGTTAGAGTTATGTTTAAAATTAGGGATTATGAATTAGGAATTAGGAATGCGGTTTTGTCTTTCCTGATGTTGTTTTTTGTAACCGCATTGTACGCGCAACAGCCGGACACGCTGCAGCAGGGCACGGTGCAGGAGGTGACCATCGAGTTCACCAAGCCCACAGTGCAGAAGGCGGCGAACGTGACCACCATGTCGTTGCCGCAGATCCGCGCCCAGCAGGGCAACGGGAGTGTCAACAACCTGTTAGAGCTGATGCCCTCGGTGGTGGTGACCTCCGAATCGGGCATGGGCCTGGGCTCCACGGGGTTGTTCATCCGCGGCATCGACCAGACCCGTATCAACACCACCCTGAATGGTGTCACCATCAACAATGCCGAGTCGCAGGGGTCTTGGTTAGTGAACCTGCCTGACATGGGCGCTTACATCGAGAATGTGAGTCTGCAGAGCGGCGCCAACACCTCCGACGGCAGCACCTCCTACGGTGCCCGTGTCGATTTCGTGACCCGTAAGATTCCCACCAAGCCTTTCGCGGAAGCCCGGACCGCATACGGTTCTTTCAACACTTTCCACAACATGGTGAGTGCCGGAACCGGCCTCATCGGCAAGCGTTTCTCCATGCTCGCCTCCTTCTCCGACATCCGCAGCGACGGTTTCATCGACCACTCCGACGTGCGCCTCAACTCGGGATTTCTCACGGCCGAACTCAGTCTCTACAACTTCAAGAAAAACAAGGACAACGGCAAGTTGCGCTTCCACCTGCTCTTCGGCAAGGAAAACTCAGGGTTGGCCTGGAACGGCGTGCCCTACGACAGTCTTGCCACCAACCGCACCTACAACTCCTGCGGCGAGTACTACGACGCGAACGGCGTGCGCCATTACTACGAGAACTCCTATGATCATTACACCCAGACCTTCTATCAGCTGGAGTATGTCAAAGACTGGGTGCGCAACAACGGCCTGCAGCACCACTCCTTGCAGGTGATGCCTTATCTCACCCGGGGCTACGGCTACTATGAGCAGTATAAGGACGACAAGAAAATCAACAAATACGGGCTGACGCCGCTTCACGAGGAATTCAACCGCACCGACCTCGTCACCCAGAAATACTTGGACAACTACTATTATGGCGTTTTGGCGCAGACTGTCGGCAGCCAGGTGTTCAAGAACCACCAGGAGCAGGGCTTGCGCTGGGTGGCCGGCATGGACTTCAACAACTACAACGGCAAGCACTACGGCGACATTGTGTGGGTGCAGCCCGACCGCGTGGTGGAATGCCCGCCCATGTACGAATGGTATCGCGGCACCGGCAATAAGCTGCAGACCAAGATTTTCGGTAACCTGCGCTATTGGTACAAGAACTTCAGTGTGACCGGCGAACTGCAATACCGCTGGGTGAACTACGAAATTGCCGGCGTCAACGACGAGCTGACCCCGATTCCGCAGAAATACGACTGGACCTTCCTGAACCCGAAAATCACGCTGCACTACTTCCTGCAGGGCGACAAGCTGAAACACAGCTTCGACCTCTCCTTCGCCACGGCCAACCGCGAGCCCACCCGCAACGACCTCGTGGGCGCCCCCGACGACCGCAAGCCGGTGCCGGAGACCCTCTACGATTTGGAATTCAGCTACACGAACTATGCTGACAAGTTCTACTTCAACACCACGCTGTACGGCATGTACTACAAGAACCAGCTGGTGCGCTCCGGCGAACTCGACCAGACCGGCGACCCGCTCATGGTGAACGTGGACAAAAGCTACCGCGCCGGCATAGAGCTCGCCTTCGCCTACCGTCCCGTGCGCTTCTTCACATGGCACATCAACGGCAACTTCAGCATGAACCGTGTCATCGACTACACGCACTACATCGAGGATTGGGAGAACGGCGGCTATGTGGCTAAGGAACTCGGCAACACTCCGTTGGCCTATTCCCCGAATGTGGTGTTAGGCAACGACTTCACCTTCACCCCGCTGAAGGACTTCAACATCAGCCTTCTCACCAAATTCGTCAGCAAGCAGTACCTCGACAATTCCGGCGACGAGACCTACATCCTGAAACCTTACACCTACACCAACCTGCGCCTCTCCTACACGTTCCACTTCAAGGTGCTGAAGGACCTGGAGCTGTTCCTGAACGTCAACAACCTCTTCAACACCAAGTACGAGACCAATGCGGCGATGTACACGGGTTACTACGGCGGCGCAATCTCCTATGACCCCTACTATTTCCCGCAGGCCGGCATCAACTTCCTCGGCGGCGTGAGGGTGAAGTTTTGATTATTCGACGTATTTCATTTTAAGAAGAGTATCCAATGAGGGTACTCTTTTTTTTATGTCATGAAAAATAAAATAGTCGTTCTCTACGTTACTAACGGTCGAATTTTGGCGATATGGAAATATATACAAAGAATAAACGTCTGTGGCTGTGGTTATTGGCGATGGTTATGATGATCGGGAGCCAGGCCCAGACCTCTCAGGTGACCGTCCGGAAAGGGATTACTTATTGCACGGCGCAGTTTCCCGGCCAGGACAAGATGGAGAAACTCTGCTTTGACTTTTACGAACCTGAGGGCCGCGGCGACACCCTGCGGCCGCTGGTCATCACGGTTTTCGGAGGCGGTTTCGTGCTGGGATCCCGCAGCTATGAGGACATGGCGGCGTGGTGCAACAGGCTTGCCAAGGACGGCTATGCCGCCGCCAGCATCGACTACAGGCTGATGCCTGCGACAAAGTCCTCCTACAAGGGACTCGTTCGTGCCGGCTATATGGCGGCACAGGACGTGAGCGCGGCCGTCCGCTTCTTCAAGGCCAACAGTGGAAAATATGGCATCGACACGAACCGGATCTACCTTCTCGGACAGTCGGCGGGTGCCGTGGCCATCATCCATGCCCTCTACATGGACGAGGACGAGCGGCCGAAAATGACTCTCGAGCCTCCCGTGTTGCCGCCGCTCCACTCGCAGGGCGATGCCGAAACCATGGCGCGGACCTTCAGCGTTGCAGGCGCGGTGCTCCTATGGGGCTGCATCTTCGACCCCGAAATGATCGACCCCGACGAAACCACGCCCGTATGCTTCATCCACGGAGGCAAAGACAAAATCCTGCCCGCCGATTCCGGATACGCCTTCTCCTTGTCCCGGCTGCCTTATGTCTACGGCTCGCAAGTCATGGCCGAACGGCTTCAAAAACTGGGCTCCTGCCCGTTCGAGCTCCATATCCTGGACGAAGAACCCCACGCTTTCTATTTCAAGTACCTGTACGTGTATCAGCTGGACAAACTGAAATTCGACAAGTGTTACCAATTGGCCACGAAATTCATGAAAAAACACTGAGCCGAGCACCTCTCCCGACCCTCGCGGCCGCCACTCCCTATACGTCGTTTTTTTCACTTTCTTCTCCAAAATCTTCCAAAAAAGAGAAGGCAACAACCTTCTCACAGAGACTCACGTGGCACATCAGACCCCCAAAAGCAACTTTTTTGATATTCTATCATATTGTCTGACAACGATTTGAATTCAATAAGATTTTTTTTCAAAAAAATCATGCGCCCATATCAAAAAAATACTATCTTTGCCACCGCAAAAACAACGGGACGTTCATTGAAAATATGCCGATATAGCTCAGTTGGTAGAGCAGCTGATTTGTAATCAGCCGGTCGTTGGTTCAAGTCCGACTATCGGCTCCAAGGCATAAACGATAAACAACGATGGGAGAGTTCCAGAGCGGTCAAATGGGACAGACTGTAAATCTGCTGGCTAAGCCTTCGGAGGTTCGAATCCTTCCTCTCCCACTTGTTTTGTTTTTTGCGGAAGTAGCTCATCCGGTAGAGCGACAGCCTTCCAAGCTGTAGGTGGCGGGTTCGAGTCCCGTTTTCCGCTCCATACTTATTTTTTTCATAACATTTAGATGATTGATTGGAAAAGCGGCGAGAAAAATTCTCGCCGCTTTTTTTTGTGTACATGGGAATGTTTTCAAAAAAAGGTGGCCGAAGCCACCTTGTACCGATTGGTCTGTACTGAGACCTCTATTGCTCCACCAGCTGTTTGACGGCGCGTTCAAGGTCAGCTCCGCGAAGATTGCGCTGCACGATGCGCCCCTCCTTGTCAAGCAGGAAAGTGGACGGAATCGAGCTCACGCCATAGATGGCCGCCGCCTTCGACTGCCACTGCTTGAGGTCGCTGACATGGTTGGGCCACACCAGCTTGTCGGCCTCGATTGCGCGTTTCCATGAGGCGGCATCACGGTCGAGGGAGACACTGAAGATCTCGAAGCCCTTGTCGTGATACAGGTTGTAGATACGGGTCACGTTGGGGTTTTCGCGGCGGCAGGGGCCGCACCAGGAGGCCCAGAAGTCGACCAGGACAACCTTGCCGCGAAGGTCGGAGAGCTTGCGCATCTTGCCGTCGGGGTCGGGGAACTCCAACTCCGGCGCGATGGCCCCGACGGCCACTTTCGAGGCGGGGGAGTTCATGTAGTTCCAACGGTCCTTGACAATCGCATGGTCCGGGAACTTGTCGTGCAACGCCGTAATCACCTCGGCATGCAGCACCGCGTTCTGCTCGCGCGGGAACATGTCGAGGAACATCAGCACCGCTATGTTGTCCTTATGGCTTTTAATTTCGTCCCTGAGCCGTGAAGTGATATAGGCGTCTATCTCATTGTAGGCCTTCTGGTACTTGGCCACAACCTCGCTCACGTTCGCCTGCGATTGGGCGACCAGGTAGTCGGTTGCTTGCTTGTCGTTCCGCATCTGTTGCCCATAAGCCTCCTTCTGCTTCACCACGTCGGGGAGGAGCGGATAGAGTTCCGTCACCACGCGGGCGACCCACTTTGCCTGGTTGCCCTTCTTGTCCCACAGATTGTTGTAGGCCATGTCGTCGCGCTCCGCCAGCAGCTCCTTCACCTTGGGCATCACTTTGCCGAGGGAATTCTGCGCAATCTGATGCCTTTTCGTCAAGTCAGACTGGTACTGGTCGAATACACGGTAAAACTCATTCTCGCCCTCCACTCGCTTACCGGAAAAGTCATAGTAACGGCTCACGTTGTCCTGATAGTTCTCGAACGGGTTATAGTTGATTTGCACCTTCTTCATCATTCTGTTGGCGACATCCGCGCACTGCTCCACCATATTGCCCTTCACCTTGCCGTTGGCGACGGAGGCGGCCAGGGCCCGGCACAGCGTATCCATGTTGTCGTAGGCATTCAACAGGTAGCCGTCCACATCGTCGTTGGTCTGGCGGTAGAGATTGAATTTCTGCGCGAACTCGCTCCAATAGACCTTGTCCCGGTCTTTCTGGAGTTCCTGGTTGATGCTATCCACAGACTCTTTGCGGCTTGTGGCCAATTTGGACATCTTCTGTACATAGCCCATGGTTTCCGATCCGGTCACGGAGACAATCTGCTGCAGGTTCTCCGCATCGAGGGTCATCTCCACGGTTTCTCCGGGGGTAATGACCACCAGCATGGAGGAGCCGTTGGCGAAGTCGAGGCGGTAGATGTCGTTCGGCAAGGAGACCGTCATGTTGAACTTGTCCCCGATGATGTCGGCAGAGGCATACGTTTGGATGGCATTCCCATACGCGCCAGTCAGTTTCACTTGCTGGAAATGGTTGTTCAGCAATTTGACTTGCAATTTAGAGGGGGCCTGAGCGATTAACAGATTCACAATCAAGCTCAAGACCGACAATAACAAACAATACTTCTTCATAATGTCAAAAAAAATATGGCGCAAAAATACAAAAGTTTGAGAAACTCGGGTCAGCTTACGGAAAAAGTTCGTACTTTTGCAGCTCAAAAACAAGTTAGCATTATGAGTAATATGATAGACCATCTGGACCAATATTTCCCCGAAAAGTTCACGGAAGGGCAGAAAGAGAAGACAAAGACCCTGTTTTACAAGAAACTTTCGCTTTTTGCGCACGAATACTATCGCGGCAAGATGATCACGCTGCCGAAGGTGCCCATCGAGAGCCTGAACTGGTTCAACGCGTGGTACACCCCGGGGGTATCCGCGATCTCCACCACCATCCGGGACGACAACGACCGTTCGTTCCGGCTGAGCAACCGCGCCAACACAGTGGCGGTGGTGAGCGACTCCACTCGCGTGTTGGGTGACGGGGACTGCACCCCTCCAGGCGGGTTGGGGGTGATGGAAGGCAAGGCTTTGCTGATGAAATACTTAGGAGGTATCGACGCCACCGCACTCTGCATCGACAGCCGCGACGCGCATGGGGAGCATCAGCCCGACAGAATCATCGAGTTCGTGAAGATGGTGCAGCCCAGCTTCGGCGCCATCAACCTGGAGGACATCTCCCAGCCGAACTGTTTCCGCGTCCTTGACGTGTTGCGTGAGGAATGCGACATCCCTGTATGGCACGACGACGCGCAGGGCACGGCCTGCGTAACCCTTGCCGGTGTGCTGAACGCCCTGAAGCTGGCGGGGAAACGCCTCGACAACGTGAAGATTGTACTCTACGGCTCCGGAGCCGCCAACTGCAGCATCGCACGCCTGATGATCAGCGACGGCGCACGTCCGGAAAACATCATCCTCTTCGACAGCAAGGGGGCGCTCCACAAAAACCGCGAGAAATACCGTGACGACCCGCGCTACTACCCGCAATGGCAACTTTGCCAAACCACAAACCCGCAATGCATTGAAACACAAGAGGAAGCTTTCAGAAACGCCGACGTCTTAGTGGCACTCTCGAAACCAGGCCCCGACACCATCCTGCCGGAATGGATTTCCCTGATGGCGGAAAAATCCATTGTATTCGCCTGCGCCAACCCCGTGCCCGAAATCTACCCGCACGCCGCCAAGGAGGCCGGCGCCTACATCGTGGCCACCGGCCGGGGCGACTTCCCCAACCAGGTCAACAACTCCGTCTGCTTCCCCTCCATCCTCAAGGGCACCCTGCTCGTCTCCGCCCGCAAGATCACCGATGAAATGGCCGTCTGCGCCGCACATGCCATCGCCGACTTCGCCGAACGCCAGGGCATCCACCCCGACCACATCATGCCCACCATGATGGACACCGACCTCTTCCCCACCGTTGCCGCCGCCGTCGCAGAATGCGCCGTCAACTCGGGCGTCGCCCGCACCCCCTTAGACCGCGAAACCGTCTATCAGCTGGCTAAAAAGGACATCGACGAGACCCACCGCATCATGGACCTGCTTGTCAACCAACATATCATCGAACAATTCCCCGAAACCGAGGTGAAACGCATCCTGGAAGAGGCCGTCCGTTCCGTCGCTAATCCACTATAACAACCCTTAGACGGACATCAGCCATTTACGCACATGTTCTTAACCAACATACAAGCATTCAAGCAATTAGGAGATCTGTTGCGCAATCCGCAATGGGTGGAGGAGACATTCGCCGAAACCATCTCGCGACAGTACCGCGAGAACAGCTGGTTCACGCCAGAGCACTGCCGCCACGCCCTCTTCGCTATCGGACAGATGCTCTCCGCCGGCGCATTGGAAGCCTACTACGCACGGTATCAGGATATTGCACCCAACAAAGCCCCCCGCAGGCGCATCGCCGTCATCTCGGCAGGCAACATCCCATTGGCCGCCTTCCACGACTTCTTCTGCATCCTTGTGGGCGGCAACGACTACCAGGGCAAGCTCTCCTCGCAGGACAAGCTCCTGCTGCCCGCGCTCGCGCAGGAACTCGAGCGCATTGAGCCGCAATTCGCCCAACGCATCTCCTTCGTCGAAAGAATCGCCGACTTTGACGCGGTCATCGCCACAGGCAGCAACAACTCCGCCCGCTATTTCGAATACTATTTCGGCAAATACCCCCACATCCTGCGCAAAAACCGAAACAGTGTGGCCATACTCGACGGCTCTGAAACCGAATCGGAACTCCGCGCACTCGCAAACGACATCTATCTCTATTTCGGACTCGGATGTCGCTCCGTGTCCAAACTCTTCGTTCCGGAAAACTATGATTTCGACCCGTTTTTGCAGATCTTGACCCAGACAAGCCAGCCTATCGCCCTCCACCACCAGTTCAACAACAACCTCGAATACCAAAAGGCCATCCACCTGATGAACAAAATCACATACCTCGACGCCGGCACTTTCCTGCTGGTGGAGAACCCCTCTTACGCCTCCCCCATCGGGATGCTGCACTACGAATACTACAACGACATCGCCTCCGTGAACCAACAGCTGGCCGAAGACCGTGAACTGCTGCAGTGCACCGTCAGCAAGAACCCGCACATCGACAACGCCGAACCTTTCGGCCATGCACAGACCCCCACCCTCACCGACTACCCTGACGGCATCGACATCCTGGACTTCACCTGGAGAATACCATCCTCTCCCCCGTCCCCGGATGCATGAACTCGATGCGGGAGGCGTGCAGATAGAGACGGTCGGCGCGGCGGCCGTAAAGATTGTCTCCCTTGATGGAACGGTTCAGCCCGTCAGCGTGTGCACAGTGCACGCGCAGTTGGTGTGTGCGGCCTGTTAACGGATACAGCTCCACAACATGCTCGCCCACAACACGATAAAGTGTCACTGACGGTCTCCCTTGCTTTTTGTCCACCTTTTGGAACGGACGGTGCATCAAGTCTGGAGCGAGCGGCAGTTCTATACGGCCCTCATCCCCTACCGACAGTGGGTCACCGTCCAAAACAGCCACATAGGTCTTGCGTATCTCCCTATTAACAAACTGTTTATGCAATTGCCGTTGAGCGGACTTGTTCTTTGCCACCAACAACAGCCCGGAGGTGTCCATGTCCAAACGGTGGACCACAAGGGGTTCATCGCCGTCCGTGCAACGGGCCTTCAGAATGGAGATGACGGATTCGCGAGGCGACTTCCCCGGCACACTCAACATCCCGGACGGCTTGTCCACCACCCACAAATCGGCATCCTCATAGACAATCTCCAACTGGCCGGAGAAAGCGCACCCAGGGAATTCGGCAATCACCTCCGGCGGCAGCATGTACGAGAGCACCGGCTTACACTTCCCGGAGCACGCAGGATAATAATGGAGATGGCGACGGATTTCCCCATCGGGTGACGGCCCCCACCAGAACATTGCCATTTGAACAGGTTCAAGTCCGTGTGTGTAAGCGTATTGCAACAGTTTCGGCTCGCAACAGTCGCCAGTACCCGCCGGGGGGCGCTGTTGCACGGTATCTTGGAAAATCTGCAACAGATCACGCTTTTCCCCTCTATAGTTCACCATTTCAAAATGCCCGAAAAGCCATTGCTGAAGTGCTTCCGACTTCATTTTCCGCTGATTGCCAAGGGTTTCCAACTGGATAGTGTATTCATCCACCGCTGCCTGGGCTTCGGCAAGACGTTCTGCCCAACTTCGTTTCACCCGTTTCAGCTCCGCCTTCAGGAACTGGCTCTCCCGCACGAAAGCGGCTTCCATCTCACTGGAAATCATGCCTTTTGCACGCACGAAATCGCGTTTCTGCTTGGCTTCCTGCATATTGGCTTTTGCCTTTTCGATTTCATGATCCGCGTCCCCGATGCATCGCTGAAGGTTCCGGATTGACAGGAGATAATCCTTATCGGCTTGTAAACGGCTGATTTCATGGTTGATGGCTGTAATTTCCGTCTCTTTCCTCTTGAAATAGCCTTTGGGGTCGAGGAAATCGAAGACAGGGGGTACGAAACCCGGCTGCTGATACCGCCCGTCCAACTGTCCGGAGAAAGCGGCGAGGTAATATAGCGGCCGACGACGGGCATAGGCATTTGTATCCATTTTATTTTCAACACGTTTCCCCACCACAAGCACGCCAAACATCTTGCCTTCCGGGCTGTTGCGCATCAGTTCCTGAACACGGGGGAGAATGTCACGCACTGCAGCCTCGCACACGGGATGCGGCATGTAGTCGAACGGGTTGTTCATCGTTTCAGGCAGGGGGCCATCATAAAGCAGAGGGTGCGTCAAAGTCATCTTAAGGGATTCCTACAAAAGGGGGCAAAAGTACATAAAATACGGATACACACAAACATATGCTTTTTCAGTTTCACGGTTAAAAAAAAATGAAAACTAATTGCGGAACGTATTTTCAAAAAAATATATCTTTGCAGGATATTTTATAAGGTGTCCTTGGTCCAATGAGACGAAAAGCATCGACCCGGTCAAGGGCAGTACAAACGTAAAAGGAGTATAGAAGATGAGTTATATCGCTTTTGACAAGGAAAAACTGGTGAACATCAATTACGCGAAAGAGCGTGAGATCCTGCGTTGCAGCCGAAGCGGGGCTTTCGCCACCACCACGTTGTGCGGGCTCAACACGCGCAAATACCACGGGCTCTTCATCGTGCCGCAGGACCGCCTTGACGGGGAGCGGCACGTGTTGGTGTCCTGTCTCAACGAGAACATCGTGGTGAACGACATGGACTTCCACCTTGGCATCCGCCAATACAAGGGCGGGGTCATCGACCCGAAGGGCAACAAGTACTTGCAGCGTTTCTCGGCCGACAGCGTGCCTGTGTACGACTACCGCGTAGGGAAGTTCAACTTCCAGAAGTCCATGCTCTTCCAGCACGACGCAGACCGTCTGTTCATCAAGTACACTTTTTTGGACGAAGTGGAGGAGGTGGCGCTGCAGGTGGAGCCAATGCTGGCTTTCCGCAGCATCCACCAGTTGACGCACGCGAACGGGGAGTGCCGCACCGGCTACGAGACGATAGCGAACGGGGCGAGCTTCTGCATGTACGACCGCTACACGCCGGTCTGTTTCCAGTTTTCGGAAGCGGTACACTACGAGCACCATCCAGACTGGTTCTACAACATAGAATATGAGGAAGAGCTGAAGCGCGGATACGACGGGCACGAGGACTTGTGGCGGCCGGGCACGTTCACGGTGAAAGTGACTGGACGGGAGCTATACCTCTGCATCGGCACGGAGCCAGTCGAACCGGGGAGGATTGCCGAGCTGTACGCGGCGGAGGCGCAACGGCGGACGCCCCGCTACAACTTCGTCAGCTGCCTGCAGAACGCTGCGGAGCAGTTCATCGTGAAGCGTAACGGCCGCACCGACGTCATTGCGGGCTATCCCTGGTTCGGACGCTGGGGCCGCGACACCTTCATCGCGCTGCCCGGCCTCACCTTGCCACTCGGCAAGTTCGACCTGTTCGAGGAAATCACCGACACGATGATTGCCGACCTCAAGGACGGGCTGTTCCCCAACATCGGCTCCGGCGAGTCGGCCGCCTACAACTCCGTAGACGCCCCGCTATGGTGCATCCGCAGTCTCCAAATCTATTGTGATTACCTCAACAAGCCGAAGAAAGTCTGGGCGAAGTACGGCGACATCATCAAGAAAATCCTATGCGCCTACCGAGACGGCACGATGAACAACATCCGCATGCTCGACAACGGGCTTATCCACGCCGGCGGCGACGGGCTCGCGCTCACCTGGATGGACGCCGTTGTTGACGGACGCCCTGTGACCCCGCGCACCGGCTGTCAGGTGGAAATTAACGCCCTCTGGTACAATGCCGTCAAGTTCGGCCTCGACCTCGCAAGGGTCAACAACGACCAGGACTTCCTCATCGACTGGGAGCCCTTGGCCATGAGTTTCCCCACCGTCTTCAAAGAGACCTTCTGGTCAAAAGAGATGGGTTATCTGGCCGACTACGTCAACGGCGACTACAAGAACTTCCAAGTGCGACCCAACATGCTGATTGCGGCATCCCTGCCTTTCGCCCCCATCAGCGAGAAAATCCGGCAGTTAGTGCTGAAGCGCGTCACCGAAGAGCTGCTCGTGGAGAAGGGCATCCGCACCCTGTCGCCCAAAGACCCCGAATACAAAGGGCATTACGCGGGCACACAAGCGCAGCGCGACGCCGCCTACCACCAGGGCACCGTCTGGCCGTGGCTGCTCTTCCCGTTCACCGACTGCCTGATGATGGTGCACCCGGAGAGTGCCCCGGAAGTACTCCACAAGATTCTCTACCACTTCGACGGCTGCATGACCTCCTACGGCATCTCAACCATCGCCGAAATCACCAACGGCGACCCGCCATACAAGCCCAACGGCTGCATCTCGCAGGCCTGGAGCGTCGCCGCACTGCTCTACATGAAATGGAAAATTGAACAAGTAAAAAAATAGACGATTAGCAAACAAGGTTATGGCTATCAAAGTATTAATGTTCGGTTGGGAGTTCCCTCCCCATATCTCCGGCGGATTAGGCACTGCCTGCTACGGCCTTACCAAGGGACTCGCACTCAACGGCGTGGACGTGACTTTCGTCATGCCCAACGCTTCGGGCGACGAGGACGAGTCGTATGTCAAGATAGTGAACGGCAGTGGCGTGGAAATCGACCCCCACTCCTCCGACTTTTTCCTCCGTTCCGGACAGACCTCCTACATCCAGGTGAACAGCAAGCTTGTGCCCTACGTGGGGTTGGACGACTATTACAACGTCGTAAACCAGATTGAGAGCGGGGTTTTCACGAAGGACGATACGGGAGAGAAGCGCAAGTATGTCTTCTCCGGCAAATACGGCCCCAACCTGATGGAAGAGGTGAACCATTATGCCGTCATCGCTGCCGAGATCGCCAAGAACGAGGATTTTGACCTCATCCACGCACACGACTGGCTGACCTACCGTGCCGGCATCGAGGCCAAGCGCATCTCCGGGAAGCCCCTCGTGGTGCACATCCACGCCACCGAGTTCGACCGTAGCGGCGAAAACTACAACGACATCGTCTATGGCATGGAAAAGGAAGGAATGATGGCCGCCGACGCCGTGTGCGCCGTCAGCGACCTCACCCGCAACATCGTCATCAACAAATACGGCATCCCCGCCGAAAAGGTCTTCACCCTCCACAACGCCGTCGAGCCCAACGACAAAGTTGTGGAGCGCCGGAAGTTCGTCTCCGAGAAAATCGTCACTTTCCTCGGACGCGTCACCTTCCAGAAAGGCCCCGACTATTTCGTGGAGACCGCCAAGCGGGTGTTAGACAAAGACCCGAACGTGCGCTTCGTGCTGGCCGGCGACGGCGACATGATGCCCCACATCATCCAACGGGTAGCCGAGTTGGGCATCTCCGACCGGTTCCACTTCACCGGCTTCCTGCGGGGCGACGACATCAACAAGATGTTCGGCATGAGCGACGTCTATGTGATGCCCTCCATCTCGGAACCCTTCGGCATCTCCCCGTTGGAGGCCATGCGAGCCAAGGTGCCCGTCGTCATCTCCAAACAGTCGGGGGTCTCCGAAGTGCTCACCCATGCCATCAAAGTCGATTTCTGGGACATTGACGCCACCGCAGACGCCATCTACGGCCTGCTCCATTACCCCGCCCTATCCAAACTGTTCGCCGAAGAGGGTGCCGCCGAGGTCAACAACCTCAAATGGGAACACGTGGCCCGGAAATTAGTCAAAATTTACGAAAAAACGCTTCAGTATGAATAAGATATGTTTCCATTTTCAGATTAGTCAGCCGTACCGTCTTCGTACGTACCGCTTTTTCGACATCAACCAGGACCATCACTACTTCGATGACTACCAGAACCAGTATTTGACAAAACGGCTGGCGGAACGTTGCTATCTGCCCGCCAACAGGATGCTTTTGGACATTATCCGGCAGAACCCCGACAAGTTCCGCTGCAGCTTCAGCATCTCGGGGAGTTCCATCATGCTGTTCAAGAACTACTGTCCTGAAGTCATCGACAGTTTCAGGGAGCTTGTTGCAACCGGCTGCGTGGAAATCACCGGCAGCACCTACACCCACAGCCTGGCATCGCTCCACGGCGAAAGTGCGTTTCTCGAACAGGTACGCCTTCAGGAAGAGCTCCTGATGGAGACCTTCGGCGTGAAACCCATCTCTTTCTGCAACACCGAGATCATCTACTCCGACGATATCGGCGAATGGCTCGGCAATGCCGGCTACCGCGTCATCCTCACCGAAGGCGCACGCCACATCCTCGGCTGGAAAAGCCCCACCTACCTCTACTGCAACCCCTACCAGACTGATGTACGGCTCCTGCTCCGCTCTTACCAGCTCTGTGACGACATCACCCTGCGCTTCGCCGACCAGGGCTGGGACCAG
Organism: uncultured Bacteroidales bacterium; assembly: GCA_946186495.1. Taxonomy (GTDB): domain Bacteria; phylum Bacteroidota; class Bacteroidia; order Bacteroidales; family WCHB1-69; genus F23-D06. The sequence goes on along the minus strand of CAMHNQ010000022.1, from coordinate 14,063 downwards.
TACCCGCTGACCGCTGACAAGTACATGCGCTTCCTCAACAACATCAACACCGAAAGCGACACCCCGCTCATCAACCTATTCTGGGACTATGAGACCATCGGCGAGCATTACACCGCCGAAACGGGCATCTTCGATTTCTTCAAGGCCTTGGTGAACAACTTGCTAAACCACGAAAGCTACTCCTTCATCTCCCCGAAAGAGGTTCTGGACTTGGACCTCAGCCCCGCCACCATGCACGCTCCCTGGCCCATCTCCTGCTCCGGAGAGGAGAAAGACACCAACGAATGGATCGGCAACGAACTCCAGCAGGAAGCCTTTAACCAGCTGTTCAAACTCGAGCCTCTCTACCAGAAGTCCGAAAACCCGGAAGCCAAGCTCAGCTGGCTGCGCCTGCAAGCCGCCGACCATTTCAACTTCATGAGCTCAAGATGGTTCGGCCACCGCTTCGTCAAGCGCAACTTCGAGGTCTATTCCTCCCCCTACCAAGCCTTCATCAACTACATGAACGTGTTGAACGACGTGAAAATCCAGCTCGAAAGTTAATGACACTATCAGACAATGAATATTGTAGTAGAGATGCAAGCGTTCGCGTCTCTACTACGTCTTAATCAGAAACGATGCTATTAACCGAATTACAAAGACACAGAATCTACCTCGTTTCGCAATCTCCGAGACGACGGGAGCTGCTGGCGGGCATGGGTGTGGATTTCGAAGTGATGAAGACGGATGTGGAAGAGACTTACGACCCGTCGTGGACACCCGAGGAAATCGTCATGCATCTCTCACGTTTGAAACTCTCTTCCATCGACATGGCGCAGTACGACCCGAAGACAATCTTCATCGCCTGCGACACCATCGTGGTGGTGGACGGGAAAGTAATCGGGAAACCGAAAGACGCAGAAGAGGCGGCTCGAATGCTGAATGCCCTCTCCTGCCACACCCACACGGTCTACAGCGGACTTACCGTGGCCACGCCCGCGACATCGCTCACCGACTACCGCGCCACCGATGTCGTGTTTGAAATGCTGACCGACGACATGATACAATATTACATTAATAGGTACAAGCCCTTTGACAAGGCCGGTTCCTACGGGGTCCAGGAATGGATCGGTTATGTCGGCATCCGCGAAATCCACGGCTCTTTTTACAATGTGATGGGACTTCCCACCCGCCTCCTCTGGCAGATGCTGGAACAAATCACTTTCATCGGCGGCTAAAACGCATAACCTATCGCCACTTTCAGCCCGTCAAGCAGACGCATGGGATGGGGAGACCGAAACCATTCCTTGTTGATGACCTTGCCCTGTTCCTCGCTACGGTTCGGGTCATAGACAGGCAACGCGTAATCCACCCGAATCACGAAAAAATTCAAATCCAGCCGGATGCCGACCCCTACATCGGCGGCAAGTTCCCTGTAGAAACGCTTGAACGAGAATTCCGCCCCGGGCATATCCTGGTTTTTGCGTGCCAACCAGATGTTCCCGACATCCAAAAAGAGGCCATACTTGAAAGAACGGTACAGCGTCCCCCTGTATTCCAGGTTCATCTCAATCTTGATGTCACCGGTATAGAGTGTATCGCCCTTGCGTTCGTAACTTCCCGGACCCAAACCGCGGTATCCCCAGCCGCGCATACTGTTGCTCGTCCCCACGTAGAACCCCTTCTCATAGGGAATGTTCGACCACTTGTCCAACGGAATCATGAAACCGACATTCGAACGCATCGCGACGGAATTGTCCTTGTTGATGGTGTAGGTGTAATTCCAGGTCACGTCCAGCTTTTCAAAAGTCGAATAGTCATATCCTGTGCTGTCCAACTGGTTCTTTCCCAGCGTCCATCGATCTTCTGGGGAGAAAAGCGCATTCAACCCCTTCACGAGCAAACCGGAGGATTCAGCATTGACCGTGAGGTGCATGTTGTGCTTCCTGGATTCTATAAACTTAGGGACCAAATAATTAAAGGAATATTTGGCAGAAAGAAGGAAGAACTTGCCAAACCTTTTCTGATACGATTCGGGGTATGTGTCGTAGTTCAACAGGCGGGAATAGCGTTTGTCGCTGTTGTTGATGGTACTCACATCAATCGGGCTCACAGTGTGCAGGGTATAGCTGGAAGGAGCCCAGCGGTAGGTCAGGGCGGAATTGTACATCAGGCGACGGTACAACCCCGAATAGTTGACTCCGAAGCTCACGGAAGTGCTCCGCGACATGGTGTTGATGCTGGCATGGCGGTTGAAGAGGAACAGCTTGTTCGGGAAGTCGAGGGTAGCCGAAATGCCGAACTCCGGATAGCTAACTGCCTTGTTCCCTTGGAAAAGGTTATTGAGAGAATAGTAGAAGTAACCGCCCGAAAGGTTGATCGTCAGATGTTCCGCACCCCGGAAAAGGTTCCTATTGGTATATGACAGGGAGAGGGAAGACTTGTCGTTACGCAATTCCAGCTGGCCTCCCGCACTATGTTGCTTTTTCCGTATCATCTTGTAAATCACGTCTATATAACCCGTTTTGGAGAGCGTGTCAAGCATCTGGTCGTTTTCCCGGTAGATAATGTTGACATAGTCGAAATTGTCGAGGCTGTTCAGCGCCCGGCTGCTGCTGCTCCGCGCGATCTGGGAGTAGGGCTGGCCGGTGCGGCTGTAGATGGCACTCGCCAGCGTACCGTAATAGAACGGAGGCTTGGACTTCACCCCGTCCACCACCTCGTTGATGAAGTAGAGGTTCGCATACTGCATCTTCGAACGCCAATGGAAATAGGTGGTGTCCAATGTAACTCCCTCCGGCAGCACGCTTTGGGTGTTCGGGTCGACGTATATGTCATTGAAATAATACTTGTATAAGTATCTGGAGGAATATTCGTTCTGGGGTATCCGTATCATTATGGTGAGTTTCAACGATTTAGGATCATTTCCAAAACTGTCGGGCGGATCAAACTCCGCCTCGCATCGGATGACCGACTTTTCCACATAATAATAACCCTCATCGCGTATCAAGTTTATGATTCGGGTCAACTCATTGTTAATCAGCGATTCGTTATATTGCATCCCGACCTGGAGGAGAGTCTGGCTATGATTAAGCACCACAATCCGCTTATACTCCATAACCGGGATGTCATAGTTGATTTGACTGATGGTGTAAGGGCTGTGCGCGGTGACAAAATAGTCGACCTTCGCTTTTTTGGCCGCGTTCCCTTTGCGGCCGTTCTTGGCCACCGTGTAGTCCACCTCCGCATCGAAATAGCCGAGCTGCCGCATCACAATTTTCAGTTGATCCACAGACGTGACGATGGCGGCACTGTCCAATAGCACCGGCGGTTCCCCAAGCTTCTCCCGCAAAAGCTTCTTCGCCTTGCTGTCATGCAGCCGCCCTTTCTTGTCGTAAGTCGGCAGCCCCCAGGCGTAGAGGACGGTTTTGACCCGGAACAGGTCCATGAACTTTTTGTTGGTCACCGGCCGCACATAGGACTTCAGATTGTCGAAATCGGGGCTTTTGGCATCCTCCACTGTCACATTGTTGCGCACCAGCATGACCTGTCCCTCCGAAAGATGTTTGACCGAGTTACAGGAAAACAGCAACAAACTACTGAATATCAGAAAGATGAAAGTCCTAAGCTTACGACTCATTCTTCACGCGAGGATGGAAAATGTATTCTATGCAGAGGATCACAAAAACAGTGATAACCGTGTTGCCGATGATGACGAGCAGGGTATGCATGAAATTCCGGAAAGTCATGGTTTCGAGCATCACGGACACAATTTCATACAAAGAAGTGAGAGTCAGGGTATAAAGGAAAATCCACCCGAAATCCTTGACCCCAGGCACAGGCCGGTCGATATTTTCGAATTTGTTGTTGTTGCTGCCGTTCAGAGAGTGGACCACATAGGGTCTCGCGAACATCATCAGCGTGCAGGCGAAGGCCGAGACTCCGAGGGTGTGGGCGAACGCATCAACCACGAATCCGGTGGCGAAACCGATGAGGTACTGAAGTGACAGGGGCAATTCCAGCGGCAGCAGGAACAGGGCCAGCAGGAACAAGGCTGGCGACATATAGCCAAAGAGGCAAACATGCTGGCATACGGAAACTTGCACGACCAGCAGAATCAAAAACCGCAATATGTTGGCTATAACATTATTCATCTTTAAAATTCGCTTTCAAGGAATCAATTTCAGGTTTAAAGAGGTTCTCTACCAGATAAACTGTATAGACATCGGTGTATTTGGTGGCCAGTTTCACTTTGATGGTCAGGAAGCTGGCGTTGTTGCCGACCTGCACCTCCTTGACCGTACCGATGAAGAGTCCCTTGGGGAAAATGTTGGAGAATCCGTTGGTAAAGACGGAGTCGCCGATGTTGATTTCAGAGTGCTGGGGAATGGCTTCCAAATAAGCGACATCGGGGTCGCTGCCTTCCCAGATGACTGTTCCGTTCTGGTTGGCTGGGGTCACCAGCGCACTGATGCGGCTCTCGGGATGCAGGATGGGACGCACGGTGGCGAAATTCGAGGAGACGTCAGTCACGACCCCGGCCACGCCCTCTGGCGAGAGCACCGCCATATCACGCTGGATGCCGTCCTTCAGCCCTTTGTCCACAATCATGTAGTTAAACGCCTTGTCCACGGTCTTGAAAATCACATGTGCGTAAGTATAGTCATAGAGGCGCACGGAGGTGCGGTGCAAGGAGTCCGTCTCGCTCATTACGGTAAGAAGCGTGTCGTCCTTCACCATGAACATATTGTCTTGTTCACGCATCAGTTCGATGTTCTGCTTCACGAGGGACTCGTTCTCGGGTCCCAAACGGAACCGATGCACCATACCCATGCCGCTCTTCTGAATCGGGCCCACGATGCTCTGCACAGCTCTTGAAAGCCGGTAGTCATTGAATGCCAACGATTTGCCAAGCATCACGATGCTCAGAATCAGAAGAACGGCGAGTACGATGATATGAAATGCCTTCTTGAAAAATTCTACGAGATTATTCATAAGGCATAGGAAGTCTTACTTCTTTTCAGCGAGTTCGCGGCCAGCCTTGAGGCAGGCGAGGTTGACGTTCACGACCTCGTCACCCTTGCGGGCGAAGTTCTCGCGAACGGCGTTCTCGATTTCCTCGAACGGCAGCTGCAGATACGGGGAGGCGGCACCGAGAATCACCATGTTGGAGGAACGGGCAGAGCCCAGGTCCTTGGCAATCTGGTCGGCGTTGATGGCCACACAGTTCTGGATCTTGCCCAGCTCGGCCTTCAGGGCGTCGAAGTCCGGATAGTTCGGGATGTTCACGAAAGGCTGGTCGTTGGTGATCAGCCAGCCGTCCTTCTTCAGCCACGGCAGATAACGCAACGACTCCATCGGCTCCACGGAGATGATCATGTCGGCCTTGCCCAGCGGAATCAGGTCGGATGCGATGGGCGTGTCGGAAAGACGGAAATGGGACTGCACATCGCCGCCGCGCTGGCTCATGCCGTGCACCTCGGCCTGTTTCATGTACATTCCTCTTTTGATGGCGGCCGCACCTACGATCGTGGCGATGGAAAGGATACCCTGACCGCCTACACCTGCTAAAATTATATCGATTTTCATATTTCTTTTTTGTTTTTGTTGGCGGGCGTATGCGATACGCCCCTACAATTTATTTTCTAATTACAAATTACAAATTCCTAATTCTTTTTCGCGGCCTGTTGTTTTTTCATACGGCGGCTGAGGGTTTGGATACATTCACGGGTCGGAATAATAACCGAAACACCTTGATACTCAAGTTCTTTTTCGATTATTGCGACATTCTCTTCGAGATGGCCCTTGAGCGGGTTGATGCGGTGGATGTGGTCTTCCTTGACCCCGAGGCCCTTGCAGATTTCGCCGAGCACGCCGAGGGCGTGGGAATCCTGGCCGCCGGTCATGCCGGTGGTGCTGTTGTCGAGGATCAGCACGGTGACGGGGGTGTTCTCGTAGATGCAGTCGAGCAGGGAAGTCATGCCGCTGTGGGTGAACGTGGAGTCGCCGATGACCGCCACGCAGGGGCTCATGCCGGCGTCGGCAGCGCCCTTGGCCATGGTGATGGAGGCGCCCATGTCAACGGTGGTGTAGATGGCATTGTAGGGAGGCAGTGCGCCGAGGGTGTAGCAGCCGATGTCGGAAAAGACCTTGCCCTTGCCGTATTTCTCCATCGCCTTGTTGAGGGCGGTGTAGGAGTCGATGTGCGGGCAGCCGACGCACAATGCGGGCGGACGCGGGACGACCAGTTCCGGGACGGGTGCGCCGTAGGTGTCGGGCAGGCCGAGGGCCTTGGCCACGAGGTTCGGGTTGAGCTCGCCGTCGCGAGGCAGCTCGCCGCTCAGACGGCCCATGATGTTGCCGGTGCGGTTCAGCACGCCGCGGACCTGCTCCTCGATGAAGGGATAGCCCTCCTCGGCGATGAGCACCTTGCCGCACTCGTCAACCATCTTGGCGATGAGCTTCGTGGGCAGCGGGTATTGGGAAATCTTCAGCACGGGGTACGGGCATTTGCCGCCCTCGAAGTTCTCCATCAGGTAGTTGAAGGCGATGCCGGAGGCGATGATGCCCATGCTCTTGTCGGCGCCGTCGATGTACTGGTTGAACGGGGAGTTCAGCGAGTCGTTCTCGAAGTCAGCCTGCTTGTCGAGCAGCTTGCGGTAGTGCTTGCGGGCGTTGGCGGGCAGCAGGATGAACTGCTTCGGGTCGGTCTCGGGCTTGAGCGGGTTCTGCGGGCGCTCGGTCTTGCGTTCCACGCCGGAACGGGAGTGCGACAGGCGCGTGGTGAGACGGATGAGCACCGGGGTGCGGAACTTCTCCGACATCTCGAAGGCGTAGTAGGTGATGTCGTAGGCCTCCTGCTGGTTGGAGGGCTCGAAGCACGGGATGAGCGCGAACTTGGCGTAGTAGCGGGAGTCCTGCTCGTCCTGCGAGGAGTGCATCGACGGGTCGTCGGCCACCACGACCACCAAACCGCCGTTGGCTCCGGTGATGGAGGAGTTCATGAACGGGTCGGCGGCCACGTTCAGGCCGACGTGCTTCATACAGACCATCGCGCGCTTGCCCGCGTAGGACATGCCGATGGCCGACTCCATGGCGGTCTTCTCATTGCCAGCCCAGATGCTATGCACCTCGCCGGCCTTGCCCTGCTTGGAATTCTGGATGAATTCGGTAATCTCTGTTGACGGAGTGCCCGGATACGCATACACTCCGGATAATCCGGCGTCCAACGCGGCCTGTGCCACCGCCTCGTCGCCTAAAAACAATGCTTTTGACATAATCTAAATTACTTTATTGATTGTATGATAATAATTTAAGTTCTATCCTTTCAAAACCGCAAAAATACAAAATTTTATGTAATCCTCCAAGCATGTTTTTAAGTTTCCCAACCAAACTTTTGCTCCCCTCTGGAGTGTTGGTTCAGCCGTGGCGCAGTCTCTATGCGCATAACACACTCGCGTCTGAAAGTTTGCTGAAGTCAGGATGGGAGAGAAAACACAGCCCCCTACGCGCCTGGCAGCGTCAAAGGACGCAGCTCCATCAGCAGCAACATCCCGCACGAGCGTACATTACGGGGTCTCGAATGAGACGACAGGCTCAAATCCCAGACATCGGAGAAGCATTTAAGCCATTAAAAACAAAGGTAACGAATATGAATATTGCGCACCACACAAAAGCAATTCTGCAAAAACAGAGGGGTTCAGGGGAGCGTTTTCAGTATTCGGAAGTTGACAGTAAACTTATAACATACTGATTATTAGCACGTAAAATATTTTCTTCAACCCGTTGGCTTTTACACTTTTTTATTTTATCTTTGCAGGCGACAAAATATTCGTTCAAACAAAAACTTTGAAAATGAAAAACACCCCCTTGTCCAAGTTCAGGACCCTCCAAGCCCTGACCAAGCACTTCTCCAACGACCAGAAGTGCATTGACTTCATCGCTGAGCAACGATGGCACGGCAAACCCGTCTGCCCCTACTGTGGATGCACCACCATTTATCACCGAAAAGACGGACGTTACGCCTGCAAGGACTGCAAAAGCACATTCTCCGTATTCGTCGGGACGATTTTTCAAAACACCAAGATCAAATTAATCCAATGGTTCCAAGCCATTTACCTGATTATCAACAATAAACAAGGAATATCATCCACGCAGCTCGCTAAGGAGATAGAGGTGTCGCAAAGCACCGCCTGGCACATCCTGCACAAAATCAGAATCCTGCTACGCGATGAGGAAGATGATTTTCCTGACACCATACACGCGGAAAAAGTTGATGTGAACAACGGATCCGGCAGGCCTCTCATCGTCCGCCAGCTAACGGAGCCGCTGAAACTGCATCCCAAAATTCTCCCCTTTGTGCAGCCCGGCAGCCGGATATTCACAGACGACTACATTTGCTACCAGACGCTGGCGGAAAGCGAATTAGAGAAATACCACATAGAGGAACCACATGGTATGCGGCGAGACTCTAAAACAAAAGTGCTTATAAAACAAGGAATTGCAAACGGGCTATGGCTCCAAGTGAAGCGCATGGTGACTGGCATCTACCATTTCGTGTCCGCCGTAATGTTCCACCGCTATACCTACGAGGCACTGTTCCGAAGAAAGACCTGCCGATGCAACAACACGCAACGGTTCGAGTGGGTGATGAGACGCATCGAGCAGGTGATTCCGTATTACGTGGTAAGTCCATGACAAGGATGCCACGATGAGTGGAAGTGCATATAAGACCGGTTCCAAAAAATAGCAAAACAATTATCACTATTTAAATATAAATTAAACATATTTAACCAGTAAGAAAGGGGTAAACAGTCAACTTCCATATACTGAAAAAGGGAGACCTCCAAAAAGTAAACACCCATAAAACAACATATTACCAAAACCACAACCCTGTAATTGCCTTCTGATCAAAAAAAACGAACGCTAATGCAAAGAGACGCCCCCTCTATCACCCACCCTTACACAATTACAGGCACTTCGCACTTCCCTCATCACACACACTGCCTCCTTCTTTATCAACCAATCTGTAAGTGCCACCTTCGGGAGCGCAATCGCCAGGCTGATCGTCCGAGGGCAGATCCGACTACTGAAATGGGCATAGCGGAACGGACATCCATCAAACACGCAATGGTACACGGCTTTTTCCTCCGCAAATTTCTCGAAAAAGTCCCCCTGTCAAGGAAAAAGCATCACCACGACCGCCACCGAAAACTGGGGTTACGCGCCGCGCAGCAAGCCGATGCACAGGACTGCGGCAACACCGCCGCAAACACGATTTCCGGGAGTTTCTCTCATATTCCATGCTCAGGACGGTAGCCACGTTCATTATTGTACACATAACAACGACAACAGCATTGACCATCGCACTTTTACTGTTGTCACTCTTCCCCGACTGCAACTTTTATTTTCTGGACAAATATGCAGTTTCCTTTTCGCTTCCGAGTCAGTAACAAACTACAACCATCCTGTTTGCAATACGGTTGCAGGTTCAGTTGGACCTTGGTCTGTTTTTATTTGCCCTGAGACTGTCGCGCAGCTGTCTGACCCTTTTCCGATTCTCAGGAAGGTCCGCGAAGAAGAACAGATGCTGGTCCTGCCGTTCCTGTTTGCTTTTGGCAACATGCACCTTTTTACCTGTATATGGGTCATAACCAAGAAAATACATCGCCGTGGCGTATGTCATGGGCGTAGGCGTAAAGTCCTGCACTTGGTCGGTCATCAGATGGTACTGGTGGGCGATGTCGCACAATCTGCTCATCTTCTCAACAGTGCATCCAGGATGCGAAGCAATCAAATAGGGAATCAACTGCTGATTTTTTCCACACTGCCTGTTCTCAGCATTAAAATCTTTCAGAAATTCAAGGAAATGGTCGAAAGACGGTTTTCGCATGAGTGCAAGCACCTCATCGTCAGTATGTTCCGGAGCCACTTTAAGTCGCCCCGACACATGATGCCGCACCACTTGACGGAGGTATTCCCCTAATCCAAGCATCGCACGTTCTTTCTCGCTGTCCGTCAGCAGCATGTCGTAGCGAATACCACTGCCAATGGTGATGTGCTTCACCCCGGGCGTTTCCATCACCCGCCGGTACAGCGCCGTGACCTCGTGGTGGTCTGCCACCAAATTCGGGCATTTTTTCGGGACGAGGCAGGAGGGACGGGCACATTTCTCGCATTTCGACAGGTCTTCGCCCTGCATTTTGTACATATTGGCCGACGGACCGCCAAGGTCGCTGATATGTCCCTTGAAGTATGGGCGCCTCACCAGATCCTCCACTTCCCGCATCACCGAATCCACAGAGCGTGAGGCGATGGCCTTGCCCTGGTGGGCGGCAATGGCGCAAAAACTGCATCCTCCAAAACAGCCCCGGTGGATGGTGATGGAGTTCTTAATCATCTCGAAAGCGGGAATGTCGCCTCGCTTCAGGTATTTGGGATGCGGTGCGTTCATCATGCGGTCGAACAGCGCGAAACTGTCCATCTCGGCTTCCGTGGCCACTGGGAAAGGAGGGCGGACTACGACAAACTTGTCCGTATATGGCTGAATCAATGGACGTTGGACACGTTTATTCGACTCTTTTTCCATCGCCACGAAATTCTCGCCGTACTTCCGCTTGTCCTTTAGCTCCTCCGCATAATCATGCAACAAAATTGGGTTCTCGGACCTGTATTTTTCGACAGCATTATCTATAAAGGCGATTTGTGCACACTCGTGCAGGTGTTCGCGCCAGTCGGGATGGCGCATCAGCCGGGCGAGCTGCACAATAGGGCGTTCACCCATGCCATAGACGAGCACATCCGCCTGACTTTCAACAAGTATGGAGGGTTTGAGAGAGTCGCTCCAATAGTCGTAGTGGGAGAGCCGTCGCATGGAGGCCTCCACACCACCGAGCACGATGGGCGTGTCGGGGAAGAGCTGCCGGAGTATGCGCGAATAGACGGTTGCGGCATAGTCGGGGCGGAAACCCGATTTTCCGCCGGCCGTGTAGGCATCGTCACTGCGAAGACGTTTGTTAGCAGTGTAATGGTTGACCATCGAATCCATGTTGCCCGAAGTGACCCCGAAGAAAAGGCGCGGAGTCCCCAATTTCTTGAAGTCGCGGAGGTCGTCCTGCCAGTTGGGCTGCGGCAAAATGGCCACTCGCAACCCCTCGCGCTCGAGCACCCGCCCGATGACCGCTGCCCCGAACGAGGGATGGTCCACGTAGGCATCCCCGTTCACGAGGATGACATCCACGTAATCCCAACCTAAATAGTCGAGCTCTTTCTTGGTTATCGGCAGAAAATGCTTGTCTGCAGCCATCGCGAAATAATTATGCGGCAAAAATACACTTTCTTCGCGATTCATGACGCGGAATCTTACCAAAACCAAACCTTTCCCTATCCTCTTCTCCCCATTCACATTCACCAATCGCCATATCAAAAAAAAATGTATCTTTGCCGACTGAAATTTTGGCAGCACGACTGTCGGGTCCCATAGCTCAGTTGGTTAGAGCATCTGACTCATAATCAGAGGGTCCAAGGTTCGAGCCCTTGTGGGACCACCGCTTCATGAAGCCTCCTCATTTTTGAACATGAGGAGGTTTTTTTATTTCTTCATCAGATACCCCACAAAAAAATCCTATCTTTGCCGCCCGAAAGTTGAACCCCTGATTTTAAAAAGAAAGGAGCGCAACGATGCAAATAAAGAACAATAACATCCGATAATAAACAATGTCTGTATCAAACTGTTTCAGACATTGTGGCGAACATTGAACGTGTCCGCCGTTTTCACGTTTTATTTTTATTAACCGATGCGGAATGGCATTTCCGTGTCAAATTTTAGGCTGGTCAATGGCTCAATGTCATAGTTATAGTTATTAGTCATAGTCATAGTTCTGAACAAAGTCATTCGTTCCTCGCCAGTGAACAGCTAACAGCTAACAGCTAACAGCCAACAGCCAACAGCCAAAAACAAGAAAAAATGGGCAATTTAAAGAAAGAACTGACCAAAATGGGGGTCACCGAAAATGTGCTCCGCAGCCGGATGTTGGAGTTTGTGAAACAGGAGGGCAAACACCTCTCTTCCGAACAGATCTTGTCGCTGCTGCAGGACTTCATTGCGCACCCCGAACAATACAAACAACACCAGAACCCGCGCTGGCGGACGCTGGCGGAACTGCTGTCGCCGGAAGAGACGACCGTGCACTATCACGAACTGAGGGAGAATCCCCTCCCCTACTCCGTGTTCGGACGCGACCTCATCGACCCGCTGGCCTTCCGGCAGATGGACACGGTCATGCGGCTGCCCGTCACCGTGGCGGGTGCACTGATGCCCGACGCGCACGCGGGCTACGGACTCCCCGTGGGCGGCGTGCTGGCCACCCGCAACGCCGTGCTCCCCTACGCCGTGGGCCTCGACATCGGCTGCCGCATGTCGCTCACCCTCCTCAACGCACCCGGCGACCACATCCGCGACCACCGCAGCCGAATCGAAAAAGCGCTGTGGGACAACACCGCCTTCGGGATGGATGGCGTGCTGCCGTTTAAGCAGTACCACCCGCTCTTCGACCGCGAAGAGTGGCGCACGATCCCGGTGCTCAAGAAGCTGAGGGACAAGGCCATCCGGCAGTTGGGCACCAGCGGCGGCAGCAACCACTTCGTCGATATCTGCGAGGTGCACATTTGCGACGGCAACCCGCTGAAGCTCTCCGCCGGAAGCTACACAGCCATTCTGTCGCACTCCGGCAGCCGGGGTCTCGGGGCGGCCATCGCCGAGCACTTCACGGCCATCGCCAAGGCGCAGTGCCAGCTGCCCCGCGAGGCCGGACCGTTCGCATGGCTCGACCTCGACAGCGAAGAGGGCGAGATGTACTGGCTCTGTATGGAAATTGCCGGCGAGTACTCGGCAATCTGCCACGAACTGATACACCGCAACGTGGCGCAAGGGATGCGGCTGCAACCGTTGGCCAACGTGAGCAACCACCACAACTTCGCGTGGCGGGAGACACTGTCCGACGGTTCGGAAGTGATCGTGCACCGCAAAGGGGCCACCCCGGCGCACACGGGCGAATTGGGCATCATCCCCGCCAACATGACCGACACCGGACTATTGGTGACCGGCCTCGGCTGCGAGGAAGCCCTCTGCTCGGCCAGTCACGGGGCGGGAAGGGCCATGTCGCGGCAGAACGCGCGGAACAGCTTCAGCCGCCACGCCCTCAACCGGCAATTGGCGCAACGGGGGGTCACGCTACTGGGCGGCTCCACCGAGGAGGCCCCCGACGCCTACAAATCCATCGACGAGGTGCTGGCCGCCTCAAAACAGTTAATCAAAGTGGTGGGGAGAATACATCCCAAAATAGTAAGAATGAACAATGAATAAAAAAATGGAAAAGACTTATATTCAGATAACATCGGGTCGCGGCCCTGAGGAATGCTGCCGCGTGGTGGTCTTGGTGATGCAGAAACTGACGCAGCAGGCCGCCGAACAGAACATTTTGTGCAGACTGATTGACTACGAGCCCGGACTGAGCGACGGATGCATGTTCTCGGCCACGCTGTCGGCGGAGGGCGACGAGACGGCGTTATCCGCGCTCGCCTCCGCGTGGGAAGGCTCGGTGCTGTGGGTGGCGCAGAAGAACCCCTTCCGTCCGTGGCACCGCCGCAAGAACTGGTTCGTGGGGGTCCACTTCTTCGCCCCGCTGCAGGCGCAGCAGGTCGATGAGCGGCAGATCGTGTATGAGACACATCGCGCTTCCGGCCCGGGCGGGCAGAACGTCAACAAGGTGGAGACGGCGGTGCGGGCCACCTACCTGCCCACCGGCCTCAGCGTGACGGCCTCCGACGAACGGTCGCAGCTGCGCAACAAGCAGTTGGCGAAAGAGCGGCTGCTGATGCGCCTCGCCGCCGACCACGAGGCCGCGCGAGCCCAGCGCGAGCGCGACGTCTGGATGAACCACAACACGCTCGAACGGGGGAATCCTGTTCAGAAGTTCAAAGGGGATTTGTGAAGAGGCTCTGCTCACTATTCACTAATCACTAATCACTAATTCAAGTTTCGCATGTTAGAAAAAGAAGAAAAACAAGCGTGTAAAGAATGTTTC